>USSJ01000011.1 GCA_900557285.1 uncultured Clostridia bacterium
ACGGTGCTGGCCTACGAGGAAGTGACGGGCGGGGCGCTGACCACGGCGCTGACCCCGGATAATATCACAGCCACGGTGGTCAAGTACCTGCAAGCCGAAGGCGTGGACATCGCCAGCCTGAAGCCTGACCAGATCGAGGGTATCGTCACCAAGTTCGCCGAGGCCACAAACTGTGACCGGAGCGAACTGCTGACCTCCTTCACCGCTGTGGTGACGGAGTATCAGGTAGCCGAAGGCGTGACGCTGCCGCCCATTCAGGCGCAGGTCGGCCTGACCGGGTACGACACCATTGCCTACCGAAAGTTCCTCGCGGAGAACAAGGTCGAAGTGGAGGGCGTTGTCCGTCTTGGCGAAATCTACCAGAACCCCACCGATGCCGCCAGCCCGTCCAATCCGTCCGTAAGGTTCACACAATTCACCGCCGCTATAAACACAAAAGCCACGCAGGGCAGCATCCATATCCCGATATCAAAAGAAAGCCCCGTAAACGGAATATTCAAAACCGTAAGCTCGTTCAGCACGCAATAGATCCCCGCAAACAGCGCGATCGCGATCTGAAAAACAATTTTCTGCCATGCGCGAAGGCCGAGATTTCTGTGAAAATGGAATTTCAGAAAATCATCTAAAAACCCCACCGCCATACACGCTCCGCCAAACGTTACGGCAACCAATGTATGCCTGTCCGCATACAATCCGAAAAAAAGCGCGCACAGGGCAACCGCCGCCACAAAGGAAAGCCCGCCCATCGTCGGCGTACCCGTTTTCCCTTTATGCTCCTCCACATATCCCAGGATGTATTGCCTGGCTCCGCGCCTTTTTAACACGGGTATGAGCACGGCGCAAAGCGCCGCGCTCAATAAACCCGATGCAAGTATCATCAGAATTTCAGCTCTCATTGTTTCCCTTCTCCGACGCCAACCGCTCCGACAACATCTGCTTCACCGCCGAAACGTCGTTGTAAATATGCCGCACTCCCATGATCTCCTGATAATTTTCACCGCCCTTTCCGGCAATCAGCAGAACATCGCCCGCTTTCAGCATATCCAACGCATACCCGATCCCGCATTCCCTGTCTACCACGATCACATATTCATCCGAAACGCGGCGCACGCCTTCTTCGATCTGCAGAATAATGTCAAACGGATCTTCGTAGCGCGGATTGTCCGACGTCAGAACACAAAAATCCGCAATTTTTGCCGCCGTTTCCCCCATGATCGGACGTTTCAGCGCATCCCTGTTTCCGCCGCACCCGAATACACAGATCAGTCTGCCGCCGCAGTGCTTCCGAAGTGCCGTCAGCGATTTCTCCAGTCCGTCCGGAGTATGCGCAAAGTCCACAAAAATATCCGCTCCGCGATACCGCGCAATATGCTCCAGTCTCCCGCTCACGCGCGGCAGTCCCGAAAGCCCCGCCGCGATCATCGGCACCGATACCCCCAAAATTTTTGCGCACGCCGCCGCTGCCATTGCATTGTAAACATTGTACAAGCCCGCCATATGCAGACGGATATCGTAAAGTTCATCAAACAAGTTGATCACAAAAACACTTCCGTCTATATCTTCCCGAATATCTACCGCAAAGACATCCGCAGGGTTTTCCAGCCCGTAGCTGTATGCCTTTTCACAAAAACTCCCGATCTTCCGCCCTTCTTCATCGTCGTAGTTCAGCACCGCAAATTTACACCTGCCCGGCTGAAACAGCTTTTCCTTTGCCGCCGCATACGCACCCATCGTCTTGAAAAAATCCAGATGATCTTCGGTAAAATTTGTGAAGATCGCCGCTTCAAACCTGATCCCGTCTGTCTTCCCGAAATACAGTGCGTGCGCCGAAACTTCCATCACCGCATACTCGATCCCCGATTCCACCATGTCGGCAAAGATCTTATACAAAAATACGGGATCGGGCGTGGTCAGCTCCGGCGAGATTTCCTTATTGGCATATCGAATGCCCAACGTCCCGATATTTCCGCACTTATACCCCGCAGCCGTCAGTACCGACACGAGCATATGCGCCGTGGTCGTCTTTCCGTTCGTGCCCGTGATCCCGATGATCTTCAGCTTTTCTTCGGGATGCCCGTAAAAGGCGGCGGCGATCTCCCCCGCCGCACTTCTTCCGTCTTTGACGATCACCTGCGGGACAGGAAAATCCAATTCCCTCTCCACTGCCAGCGCGACCGCACCCGAAGCCAACGCTTCCGCCGCGTAATCGTGTCCGTCATGCTCGCCTCCCGCAAAACATACAAACAAGTCCCCGTTCATGACATGTTTGCTGTCCGTACTGACACCTGTGATCTCCTTCTCCGCAAAGCGGACGCATCTTTCGCTGTGTACCTTCCGCAATAATTCTCCGAGTAACAAAATTCTGCTCCTTATGTTTGATACGGGGCTATATTTTTCAATTCGATGATGCCCCTGAATATTTCCGCCGCCGCAGGCGCCGCCACGACGCTCCCGTAATACGCACCCTGCGGTTCATCCACGATCACCAATGCAAGATACTGCGGATCGTTCGCAGGGAAAAATCCCAGAAAAGACGATACATATTTCCCCTGCGCGATCGCTCCGTTTTCAAATTTCTGCGCCGTTCCCGTCTTTCCGCCGACCCTGTACCCTTCAATATACGCTTTGCTCCCGCTCCCGTTCGCCACAACGCCTTCCAACAAAGACGCCAAAATTCCGGAAGCCTCTTCACTGATCGTACGATTTTTTAAAACGGGCTCGATCATCTCCCGTATCTTTCCGTCCGAAGAGTAAATTTCTTTCACCAGCCGCGGCTGATAATAATACCCGCCGTTCACCGCCGCGGCTCCCGCACACGCAAGCTGCAATGCCGTTACCGCTACCGTCTGCCCGAATCCGATGCGCGCCAGATCGCAATCCCGCACCGCACTCTCCGCAACCAACATCCCCTGTGCTTCCCCCGAAAAATCGATTCCCGTCGGTTTTCCGAAATTGAAAAGCTCCAGATAATCGTAAAAAGTTTCCGTTCCCAACGAGAGCGCTATATCCGTAAAACAAGGGTTGCAGCTGTTGTTCAGCGCTTCCGCCAGAGTCTGGTTGCAATGTTTTCCGTTCGCATGCGTGCTCCAGCATTTGATCGTCGTCCCGTCCACCGTGCGCGTCCGCGAACTGTTAAAATGATACTGCAAAGAAAATGCCGCAGAATTTCCCTGCAGATATTCTTCAATATTTGCCGCCGCCGTTACGATCTTGAACGTCGAACCGGGTTCGTATATATCCGAAATGAGATTGTTCCTGGAAAGCTCGTTCAAAAGTTCGGGATCGTCGCGCGGTATGTCGTTGAGATCATACGACGGACTCTCCGCCATCGCCAGAATGTCAAACGTGTCCGGATCCAGCACCACGATCTGCGCATTGACCGGCGAATACTGCTCGTACAGCTTTTGCGCCGCCGCTTCCGCAAGCTGCTGGATCCCGTAATCGATCGTCAGCCGAAGGTTCAGCCCGTCCGCCGCCGGATAATAGACCGCCGTGCCGTCCACTTCCGCCCCGACCAGATCCGCAGGATAGGCGATCTCGCCGTTCACGCCCGCAAGATATTTGTCGTAATATTTTTCCAGCCCCGTCAGTCCGCTCCCGTCCGATGAAGTGAATCCGAGCACCCGGGACAGAGTCGTCCCGAACGGATAGATGCGCGAATTGTCCCGCGCATAGTATACCCCCGGCAGATCAAACTCTTCCAGTTGCGCCGTCTTTACCTTCTCCACGCGCCGCACGATCGTGATCTCCGACACTTTTTTTCCCGTGAGCTTTTCGTACAGTTCCGTTTCGTCCAACGAAAAAATCGACGCCAGCGTTTTTGCCGTATATTCTTTGTCCTTGACCGCGTTCGGTCGGACAAACACCGAATAGGAGGCATCGTTTTCCGCCAAAACTACTCCGTTCGTATCCGTGATTTCACCCCGCGCCGCGATCACCGGGATCTCGCGCGTCCATTGCCCGATCGCTTTCGCCCGCAGTTTTTCCCCTTCCACGACCTGCACATAAAAGAATCTGCCGAAAATTGCCAAAAAAAGAAAGGCCATTGCCAGCATTGCGGCAAATAACCTCTTTCGTAAAAGCGTTGCGGACACCGCGCCCACCGTATGTTTTGTCCTTCCGATCTCTCTTTTCCTTCCTTTCAGACATAAAAAAATCGGTCTGCCCGCAGCCCTAACCAAGGGCCGCCCGCGAGACCGATTTCGTTCGTAAATCTTTCAGTTGTCAGTTGCGTACCATGCCGAGTTCTTCTTCCGCACGGCTGATGATCGACGAATCACTCGTAAGTTCCGCGATCTCATCTTTCAGAGCCTGCGACTGCGTCATCACGGAATTCAGTTCCGCTTCCCGCGCCGCTATGCTCGAATCCAGATTGTTCAGCACGCTCGTATTGATGATGATCAGCGCCAGAACCACCGCCACGACGATCGCGTAAACGCACATCAGCAGTTTCCCTTTCGCCGTCATCGAGTAGCCCTTTTTCTCTTCTTTGACAACGCGCTGTTCGTCGCGGTAAAGATCGCTGCGATACTGGATCGTCGTCATCGTCGGCGTCAGATCTTCGCTCGCTTCCTCCGCATACGCGGCCGCCGGCTGCTCATATACCGGCTGCTCATAAGCAGGCGCTTCATAGGCAGGAGCTTGCGGTTCCATGACCGCCGCACGATTGTTGATCGGCGAATCCGCACGGAATATGTCTTCCGTTACACGCTGATGCGTAAACTGCGGCGCCTGCTGCTGTTCCTGCTCACGCTCCGGATACAGCATGGCCCGCGCATACGATTCGGGAGAATCGTAAACCGGCTCCGCATAGTTCTCCTGTACGGGCGCTTCACCCATGATCTCTTCCGCCTTCTTCAAATCGGGATTGATCAGTTTTTTATAATTGTCCGAGATGCGCGAATTAAAATTCAGAGCCCTCTGCTCTTCCGTCATTTCGGCAGGCTCCGCCCCGCCGCTCAGCTTTCCGTATGCTTTCAGCGAACTGTCCGTACGTTCATTCGTCCTTATCCTTTCCAAAACGCCCGTTGCCATGTTGCCCTTCTCCTTCATTATATTCTCAAACTTTTTCCGCTATTCGCAATTTCGCACATTTGGATCGGGAGTTGTCCGCCAATTCCTCTTCCGTTGCTGTCAGCGGTTTTCTGGTGATAATCTCAATTTCTTTCTTCTTTCCGCACACGCACACCGGCAAACTCTTATCACAGATACAATCCGTCGCCATGTCCCGGAATACGTTTTTTACGATCCTGTCTTCCAACGAATGAAATGTCAGGATACAGATCCTGCCGCCCTTTTTCAGGCGCCTCGCCAGTCCGCGAACCGCATCTTCCAGCCCGCCTAACTCATCGTTCACTTCAATGCGGATCGCCTGGAATGTCTTTCGCTCGCACGGGCCGTTGTGCTGAAACTTCGCCGGAATGCTTGCCTCTATGATCCGCTTCAGTTCTCCCGTCCTGGTGATCTTGCCTTTCTCCCTCGCCCGAACTATGTTCGCCGCGATCTTCTTTGCAAATTTCTCTTCCCCGTATGCGTCGATGATCTTCGCCAGCTTCTCCTGCGAATACGTGTTGACCACGTCTTCCGCCGAAAATGCCGCCTGCGGATTCATCCGCATATCCAGCGGCGCGTCTTTCATGTAACTGAATCCGCGCGATACTTCATCCAGCTGAAAACTCGATACCCCGAAATCCAGCAAAACTCCGTCCAGCTTGTCCGTCCCGTCCTCTTCCAGAACCGCCGCAAAATCTTTGTAATTGCTTTTGTATATCCTGAACCGCCCGGCAAATTCCGCCAGCCGCTTCGTCGCCGCCTCGATCGCACAATCATCCAGATCCGTCGCGATCAGCCTTCCGCCCGGCGCCGTCCTTTTCAGAATCTCGTACGAATGCCCGCCGCCGCCGATCGTTCCGTCAAAATAAACTCCGCCATCTTTCAGTTTAAGCCCCGCCATGCACTCTTCCAGCATCACCGGCTTATGCGAAAACGCTATCATTCTTTTGCCTTTTTCAGCGCGTTCAGCTTCGCAAATACCGAACTGATATTCATGTTCGCCGTGTTCTTCGCAAACCGCTCCGCAGGCTCTATCCTTAAATAGGACGCCGCCCCCGTGATCACGATATCTTTATCGATCTTCGCGTACTCCTTCAGCTCCGCGGGAAGCACGATCCTCCCCTGATTGTCTTCGCTGACATCGTATACCATCCCGGTGAAGAGTGCGATCGCGTTCTGCGCTTCTTCATCAAAAAAAGAAGCTTCCCCGAAAGAATCCAGAATCTTCTGGTACTCTTTCTGCGGCATCACATAAACGCTTTCTCCCGGCCCGAACGCCAGCTTGTAATCCGCGCCCAGCTCCGCTTTGAATTTCGCAGGAATGCGTATTCTGTTTTTATCGTCCAACCGGTTGTTGAACCTTCCGTTGAAAGAATACACCTTCCCTCTCCCCCCGTTGTTGATGTATTCATTATATCACCACTTTTGACCACTGTCAACCACTTATTTGTTTTTTTTGAGAATTTTTTCTCTTTTTTTTATCGAAATGCAGGGATTTTAAATAAAAACAAATGTTTGTTTATTAAAAAAATACCTTATTATAGACTAATTTATTCTTATTTTTATCCGTTCCTTGAAAAAAAGGAGGTATTTTGTCGATTTTTTTGTTATTTTCAGAACATATGTTTAATATTTCTCGCAGGTGGTCAGCCGTCCCTGAAATTCCGTCAAAAACGGGGCATCCGTAGTAATTCTGGATTTGATTTTCCAAAAAAACATAATGCGTACAGCCCAGCACCACTGCGTCGAATTTACCTTCGGGCAAATGGCGGGACAGATCGATTCCGTCAAAATCGGGAGCCGCCCGCTCCACTGCCCGCGCAAGGTCGTCGGGTGAATACGTGACAATACTTGTTTCGCGGGAATTGGCTTCGATCAGCTTGCGAACGCGCATGCTCGATAACGTCGCGCGCGTTGCCGCAAGCAACACCGTCCCCCCGCGCGCGGCCGCCGCCGCAGGCTTTACCGCAGGCTCGATCCCCACGATCGGAAACGGAAATCTTTGCCGCAGCACATCCACACATTCCGCAGTCACCGTATTGCATCCGATCACCGCCGCACGAATCGGATACTTCGTTATTTCGGCAAATGCCTTCAGAGTCAGCCGCAAGATCTCCCCCTCCGTTCTTCCGCCATACGGCGCATTCGCATTGTCGCCATAGTAAAGACATCTCTCGTTCGGACATAACCGCTGAAATTCCCCCAAAACATTCAGCCCGCCGATACCGCTGTCAAAAAACACTATATATCCTTCCGACACTTTCCGCCCCCTGTTTTTTCCTTTTCCGAAAAATATATGAAATTTCGGAAGAATAAATTACACATTTCGGCAAAAAACAGTTTACAAGCCGATTTTTTTATGATAAAATAGCTGAGATATTAAATGAGTAACCATTGAAAGGAGAAGCAAAGTGCCTAACATCAAATCTGCGAAAAAACGCGTGGTCGTAACCGAAAAGAAGAATTCCCAGAACAAAATGATCAAAACTTCTGTGAAGACCGCCATCAAAAAGTTTAATGCAGCTTTGGCCGCAGGCGACGCGGAAGCTGCTGAAAAGCTGCTGCCCGAAACCGTTTCTGTCATCGATTCCGCTGCAAGCAAGGGAATCCTCCACAAGAACAACGCGGCAAACAAAAAGTCTGCATTGGCGAAAAACCTCAACGCCCTGAAAGCAAACCCGAAAGCTGCTGTTCAGGAAGAAGTCAAAGCGGAAGAAGCAAAGGAAGCTGAAACCGCTGCTCCCGCTGCGGAAGCTCCCGTCGAGGCTAAACCCAAAAAGACCAGAGCCAAAAAAACAGAAAAAGCTGAATAATTTCAACCTTTCAAAGAACGCAGTTTCCGCTGCGTTCTTTTTTTACGTCCTCCCGACTTCGGTTCGCCCGCTTGTCCGTCCTTTGCTTTGCATCGGCGCGGCCCGAATATTCCCTTGTCCGAAGGCTTTCATCCTGAAATTCTTACGGCGGCTGCTTTTGCAACGCCGTTTATCTGCCGCCCGTCCGCAGGCGGACGGGCGGCAAAAAATACCCGCATCGCAGTTGCGGCGCCGATGCAAACCGAACGTTTGAATTTTCCTTCCACGGCATGCAATCGCTTTATAAAGCGCGAAGGCCTTTGTAACACTTTAGTAAAACTCTCCGTTTACCTGTTTTGAGCAGCTGCAAACGCCCCCGAAAAAGAAGCGGAATGCGATCGTGAAAAAAATAACGCGCCGACCGAAAAAATTATGTGTAAATCGTTTGTATTTTCAATGAAATTGTTTATAATGTATTTATCGATATAAATAAGTCGCACGCGCGACGAACCAACGCTAACAGGATAAAAAAATGGCAGAATTGAAAAAAGAAGAAAAAATCATTGAAATCGTAAACGTTTCGAAGATCTTCGACGAAACCGCAGCCGTACAGGATATCAGTTTCTACGTCCGTAAAGGCGAATTTATCACCTTCCTCGGCCCTTCCGGCTGCGGAAAGACCACGACCCTGCGCATGATCGCAGGCTTTGACATCCCCACTTCGGGCAAGATCCTGCTCAGCGGGAAAGATATCACCAATCTGCCCCCGAACAAGCGCCCCGTCAATACGGTATTCCAGCGCTATGCCCTGTTCCCTCATTATAACATTTACGACAACATCGCATTCGGGCTGAAACTCAAAAAAATTCCCGTCACTTACATGAACGACAAGGGTGAAACCTATACAAAATTGCAGAAACTGACGCGCAAAGAAATTGATGAAAAAGTTCGCGCAGCTCTCGCCGTCGTCGACTTGGAAGGCTTTGAAAAGCGAAGCGTATCCACTCTCTCCGGCGGTCAGCAGCAACGCGTTGCCATTGCGCGCGCCATTGTCAATGAGCCGGAAATTCTCTTGCTCGACGAACCGCTTGGCGCCCTGGACCTTAAAATGCGTAAAGAAATGCAGATCGAACTCAAAGAAATGCACCGCAAACTCGGCATCACGTTCATCTATGTTACGCACGACCAGGAAGAAGCCCTGACCATGAGCGATACCATCGTCGTCATGAAAGACGGCCGCATTCAGCAGATCGGTACCCCTACTTCCATTTACAACGAGCCAGCCAATGCCTTCGTTGCCGACTTCATCGGCGACAGCAACATCCTCAACGGCACCATGGTCGATAAATTCACTGTCCGTTTCTGCAACAAGAATTTCAAATGCGTCGACGATTACGAAAAAAATGAAAAAGTCGACGTGGTCGTCCGACCCGAAGACATCGTGATGACCGAGCCCGAAAAAGGCATGCTCACCGGCCGTGTGGTCAGCGTCGTGTTCAAAGGCGTACACTATGAGATCACCGCCATGGTCGGACGATCCGAAATGGTCATCCAAAGTACCCAAAGCCGCAAGATCGGCGATATCATCGGCATGAACATCGGCCCCGATGATATCCACATCATGAAAAAAGAATTTACCGTCAATCAATACGACGGCTATATTACCAAAAGAAATACGGTCGTTTTCGGCGACGGAGAATTCGACTGCGACGTCACAACCCTCTATCCCGGTTCCCACCTCGACGAAGAAGGTTATCTCATCACCGCAGACGGAGAAAAGATCGACCTCACCGATGTCGATGTTACCGTTGAAGTCGGACTCGAAGACATCGAAATCAGCGACAACGCCGATGAAGGCGGCGCTCGCGGACATATCGTCCAACTCATCTATAAAGGCGATCACTATCAGTATATCGTCCGCACGGAAGAAAATGAAGAGGATTATGTTTTCGACATCCCTGACCTGTGGAACGAAAACGATTACGTCAGCATCAAGATCAAGCCGGAAAACATCCATCTTCGTCTGAAACAGGAGATCAAATAACATGGAACGCATTCATTTTTCACGCAAACAGCTCTGTATACCTTACGGTCTGTTCCTCGCTTTGTTTGTCATTATTCCCATGCTGCTCATCCTGTTTTACGCCTTTACAAAGGAAGTCAACGGCTCCTTGTCCTTTTCGTTTGCAAATTTCATCGGATTCTTCACGAGCCGCGCAAAACTTTCTACCTTGCTCATGAGCATCACCATCGCTATTATTTCCACGGCTCTGTGCCTTCTGATCGCTTACCCTGTCGCTTACATTCTCGCACGCAGTTCCTTCCGTAAAAAGAATGTATTGCTCATGATCTTTATTTTGCCCATGTGGATCAATTTCGTGCTCCGCATTACCGCTCTGCGCGAACTCCTCGATCTCATCGGACTGCTCGAATCTCAAAATTATCTCAATACACTCATCGGCATGGTTTATGACTTTCTGCCGTTTATGATCCTGCCCCTCTATACCACCTTGGAAAAAATCGACAAAAGCTATCTCGAAGCCGCAGCCGATCTCGGCGGAAATAAGTTTACCGTCTTTACAAAGGTCACTTTCCCGCTTTCCATGCCGGGCGTCATCTCCGGTATCACCATGGTTTTCATGCCGTCCATGACAAACTACGTCGTCAGCGATACACTGAGTAATTTCAATATCACCATCCTCGGAAAACTGATCGACGAATACTTCACTACCTACGATAACTGGCATATGGGTTCCATGATCTCCATCATTCTGCTTCTGATCATCTTCCTGACAATGCTCGCTACCGGCGGTTTCAAAGACAACGAAAAGGAGGCCCGCGGAACAAACCTATGGTAAAAAAAGTTTTATCCGTCGCCATTTGCGCGATCGTACTTTTGTTCGTCTATGCACCTATTCTCCTGCTCGTCGTTTATTCGTTCGACAAATCCAAAATCATCAATATCCATGAATTTTCTTTTTCGTTTGAACTCTATAAGCAGCTGTTCCGCGACAAGAAAATCATGCAGATCCTCTTCAATACGATCTGGCTCGCCCTCGCGGCAGCCGGCCTTTCCACCGTTTTAGGAACCGCCGGCGCGATCGGTATCTTTTACAGCCGCAAACGCATTGCAAAACCTCTCAATGCGGCCTCCCAGATCCCCGTGATCAATGCTGAAATTGTTACCGCAATTTCCCTTGCACTGCTGTTTTCCATGGTCGCCCTCTACCGCACTTATTTTTCCCTCATCATCGGGCATATGGTACTTTGTACCCCGTTCGTCGTTCTCTCCGTCCTGCCTAAATTAAAGCAAATGGACTCCAATACTTACGAAGCCGCACTCGATCTCGGTGCCAGCCCCGCACAGGCACTCTTTAAAATCGTCATACCGCAGATCTTCTCCGGCATTCTCGCAGGATTCATGCTCTCCATTACGCTCTCGCTGGACGATTACATCGTCACGGCGTTCACAAAACCCAAAATCTTTGACACCATCAGCACATACGTCTACAACGCGGTCAAAAACGGGACTAACAGTTCCACCCCTGCCCTGCGCGCCCTTTCGGCTCTGATCTTCGTGGTCATGATCGTCATCGTGCTCGTCATCAATCTCCGCGCAAGAAAACCTGCTAAAAAAGGAGCCTGATCATCTATGAAACGTATTTTGTCTGTATTGGCAGCTCTTTTCATCACTGTACCTTTGATCCTTTCGCTCGCCGCATGCTCTTCCGAGTCCAATAAACAAGTCCTGCGCGTTTACAACTGGGAAGATTATATCAGTACTTCCAAATCCGGCGACGAACAAGAGTCCGAGGACGATTCCGTCCCCGATCTCATTGCGGAATTTGAAAAAGAATACGGCGTTACGGTCGAATATTCAACCTTCGGCACCAACGAAAATATGTACAACGAACTGAAGATCAATGCCGCAGGCTACGATCTTGTCTGTCCCTCCGATTATATGATCATGAAAATGATCAACGAAGATATGGTTGAACCCTTCAGCCAAGAATTCATCCAAAACGGAACTTACTCCAAATACGCTTCCCCGCTCATCAAAGAACTCTTTGAAGAAAACGGTTGGACGCAATACGCCGCCGCTTATATGTGGGGAACGATGGGCTTTGTCTATAATCCCGCTTACGTCGACGCCGAAGACCTCTCTTCCTGGGCAGGCATCTGGGACAGCAAGTACGCAAAAAAATCTACCATCAAAGACAGCGTGCGCGATTCTTACTTTTTAGGCGTCGCTTACGTATACCGCGATGAACTCACCGATCTTGCCAGCAAATATTCTGCAGGCGATCTGGACAGCACCGAGTACAAGAGCGCCCTCGAAACCATCATGAACCGTACCGACGAGGAAACTCGCAGCCGCGTCAAAGATGCGCTCCTCGAACTTAAACCCAATCTCTATGGCTTTGAAGTCGACAGCGGCAAACAGGATATGATCACAGGGAAAATCACGATCAACTTTGCCTGGAGCGGAGACGCCGTTTATGCCATGGATGAGGCGGAAGATTCCGAAACAGGCAACCCTGTTTACCTGAACTACGCCATCCCCAGAGAATGTACAAACATCTGGTTTGACGGTTGGGTCATGCCCAAAGGCGCAAACACGGAACTCGCCGAGAAATTCATTGATTTCCTCTCCCGTCCCGAAAATGCCGTAGCCAACATGAACTACA
>USSJ01000012.1 GCA_900557285.1 uncultured Clostridia bacterium
TCTTGCAGACAGCTTTGCCTGCCGCGGGATGTGTCAGTCCTCACTGCGTTCTTCGAGGGGAACGTATTTACGCCGTTTGGCAACGGCCTGGTAGCCGGGGCGGATGATCTTTCCGCCGTTCGTGATCTCTTCCATGCGGTGGGCAGACCAGCCCGCGATACGCGAAACCGCAAAGAAGGGCGTATAGAGCTCGCGGGGAAGATTGAGCATATCGTAGACGAATCCGGAATAGAAGTCGACGTTTGCGGCGACGCCCTTATATATTTTTCTCTTTTCGGCGATGAGTTCGGCAGCGGCCTGCGCGACGTAGTTGCGCATTTCGTACTCTTTTTCCATATGCTTTTCGGCGGCGAGTTTTTCCGCGAAGGAGCGGAGAATATCGGCGCGCGGGTCGGAAAGCGAATACACGGCGTGGCCCATGCCGTAAACGAGTCCCGTATGATCGTATGCGTCTTTATCGAGAATACGCGCGACGTAATCTTTGAGTTTGCCGCGGTCGAAGTCGGGCACGTTTTCCTTGATATTGTCGAACATTTCGCAGACTTTGATGTTGGCGCCGCCGTGTTTGGGGCCTTTGAGGGAGCCGAGGGATGCCGCGACCGACGAATACGTATCCGTTCCGGAGGATGTAACGACGTGCGTGGTGAACGTGGAATTGTTTCCGCCGCCGTGTTCGGCGTGGAGCACGAGGCACAAATCGAGCACTTCCGCTTCCAGTTCGGTGTATTTGCAGTCTTCGCGGAGCATGTAGAGAATATTTTCGGCAGTGGAAAGTTCTTTGCGCGGTTTATGGATGAACAGCGACGCGTCCGAATGGTAATACTGATATGCCTTCTGGCTGTATACGGTGAGCAGAGGGAATTGAGCGATCAGCTGCAGCGACTGTCGCAGAACATTTTTCTTGGAGATATCGTCCGCTTTCAGATCATACGAATAGAGGGAAAGCACGCACCTTGCAAGCATGTTCATCATGTCTTTGGAGGGTGCTTTCATGATGATATCGCGCACGAACGAGGGCGGCAGGGTACGGAAATCGCCTAAGATCTCGCAGAATCGTTTCAACTGCGATTCTGAGGGCAGCTGCCCGAACAGAAGAAGGTAAGACGCTTCTTCAAAATCGAAGCGCCTGCCTGCCGCGCCTTTGACGAGATCGCGCACGTTGATGCCGCGGTAATACAGTTCGCCGTCGGCGGGGATTTTGTTTCCGTCGGCATCCTTTCCGAAAGCGACGATTTCAGAGATCTCTGTCAGTCCGCAGACGACGCCGTTTCCGTTGATGTCGCGCAGCCCGCGTTTTACGTCGTATTTTTCGTAAAGTTTGGGATTGATAATGTCGCTTTTGCTCGCCATTTTGGTGAGCTCCATGATGTCTTGTGAATACTTGGAATATTTATTTAATACGTGTTCGCGGATTTCGGAATACTCCATGTCAACCTCCTTGCGGCAATCTTTTTAAGATTATTCACATTTGTGTAATTTTATTCATTATAACACACTTGGAAAAAAAAGTCAAGCCAGGTAATTTTTGAAGGATTTTGAAGCGTGTTCCGAGGATAAGGCGGATTGTTTTATCAAAAAATATTCCCGTTTGCGGTGGTTTTTATGCGGAAATAAACAGCCGGAACGAAAAACGCCGAAAAAATTTGAAAGGGAACGTTAATATATTTGAAAATTTATTGAAAATTGTTTGAAATTGTGATAAAATAGAAGTGTTGAACAATATAAAACGGGCAGGTATACGCTTTGCCCGATTACATCGGAGGTAGGTTTCATTGGCTAAGAAAATCGACGTGCCGTTTAACGGAACGAAAGAGCAGGAAGAGAAGCTGCGCGCGGAGCTTGCTCAGCTGAAAAAGCGCGGCGATAACGGATTGATGATCGCGGCATTGCAGAAAGCGCAGGATATTTACGGATATCTGCCCGAAGCGGTGCAGCAGATCATAGCGGACGAACTGGGTGTATCGTTGGCGGAAGTATACGGAGTTGCGACGTTCTATGCGCAGTTTTCGCTGTATCCGAAGGGGCGGTACAAGATCGGGGTATGCCTGGGGACGGCATGTTATGTCAAAGGTTCGGGGGATGTTTACAAAAAGATCTGTGACACGCTGAAGATCGAAGGCGGGCAGTGTACGGACGATCTCAAGTTTTCGCTGGACGCAACGCGCTGTATCGGGTGCTGCGGACTGGCGCCGGTCATGACGGTGAACGACGACGTATACGGAAAAGTGAGCGCGGAAGAAGTCGAAGGGATCCTGGCAAAATACAGGGACTAAGATGCGTGAGCTGGCGCTGAACGTTCTGGATATAACGGAAAATTCGCTGTCGGCGGGTGCGAAGAACATTGCGATCGCGCTGTGTGCCGATTTTGAGAGAGATGAAATGGAGATCCGTATCTGCGACGACGGTTGCGGAATGGATGCAGAAATGCTTGCACGTGTGACCGATCCGTTTACGACGACGCGCACGACGCGCAAAGTCGGCATGGGATTGCCGCTGTTCAAATTTTCGGCGGAGAGTGCGGGCGGAGATTTTTCTGTAAAGTCAGAAAAGGGGAAAGGTACCGAGGTATGCGCACGGTATAAGATCAGCCACATCGACCGAATGCCGCTGGGGGATTTCGGCGGGGTCGTATTGCAGCTGATCACCATGAACCCGGGCGTTGATTTTCTCGTGAGCGTGGAAAGCGACGGGAAAAAGGCCGTACTGGATACGAAAGAATTCCGTGCGGTACTGGAGGGGATCCCTCTGGACGCGCCGCAGGTGCGCAATTTTTTGCGGGATTACATTCAAGAAAATTTAGTTACCATATATGGAGGTAGGTTATGAAAAGTTTGGAAGAACTGCGGGCGTTGCGGGAAAAGATGAAATCGCAGACAGACAACCGCAGTGTAGCCGGATCGGATGAAACGGTTATAAAAGTGGGGATGGCGACGTGCGGGATCGCGGCGGGCGCGCGGCCGGTTTTAGACGCGCTTTTGGAAGAAGCGGATAAAAGGCATCTGCACAATGTGAGTATATCGCAGACGGGTTGCATCGGGATGTGCCGACTGGAGCCGATCGTGGAAATATTCAAAGACGGTCAGAAATTTACATACGTGCATATGACGGCAGACAAAGCGCGCAAGGTCATGAATGACCATGTCGTGAACGGGAATCCGTGCAAGGAATACCTGATCAGCGAGAATTAAGGGCGGAGGAGATTAGACCAAATGTTCAGATCACACATACTCGTTTGCGGCGGTACGGGCTGTACTTCCGGCAATTCCATGAAAGTATACGATGCGCTCGTCGACCGCGTGCAGAAAGCGGGGTTGGAAAACGAAGTGCATGTCACAAAAACGGGCTGTTTCGGGCTTTGCGCGTACGGGCCGATCATGATCGTCTATCCGGAAGGTGCGTTCTATTCGCAGGTAAAAGTGGAAGACGTCGATGAAATTTTCAACGAACACATTGTAAAAGGGCGCATAGTGACGCGGCTTCTCTACAAAGAAACGGTCGGGGAAGACGGCAGTATCAAAGCGCTCAACGACACAAATTTCTATAAAAAACAGCATCGTGTCGCGCTCAGAAACTGCGGCGTGATCAACCCTGAAAAGATCGAAGAATACATTGCGTACGACGGGTACGAAGCGCTCGGCAAAGTGCTCACGGAAATGACGCCGCAGGACGTCATCGACGTGATCTCGAAATCGGGACTGCGCGGCCGCGGCGGTGCGGGCTTCCCGACGGGCAGGAAATGGCAGTTTGCGAAGAATTCGGTCGGAAACAAGAAATACGTGTGCTGTAACGCCGACGAAGGCGACCCGGGTGCATTCATGGACCGTTCCATTCTGGAAGGCGATCCGCACGCGGTCATCGAAGCAATGGCGATCGCGGCGTATGCGATCGGCGCTGATCAGGGTTACATTTATGTCCGCGCGGAATACCCGATCGCGGTACAGCGCCTGACGATCGCGATCAAACAGGCGCGCGAATACGGGCTGTTGGGCAAAAATATTTTCGGAACGAAATTTAATTTCGATCTTGATATCCGTCTGGGTGCGGGCGCGTTTGTCTGCGGCGAAGAGACGGCGCTGATGACGTCCATCGAAGGGCATCGCGGCGAACCGCGTCCCCGTCCTCCGTTCCCTGCGGTCAAGGGATTGTTCGGCAAGCCGACCATTCTCAACAACGTGGAAACGTATGCGAACGTACCGCAGATCATCTTGAAGGGTGCGGATTGGTTTGCATCGATGGGTACGGAAAAGAGCCGCGGCACGAAAGTGTTTGCGCTCGGCGGAAAGATCCACAATACGGGCCTTGTCGAGATCCCGATGGGTACGACCATGCGCGAGATCATTTACGATATCGGCGGCGGCTGCCCGAACGGAAAGAAATTCAAAGCGGCGCAGACGGGCGGGCCTTCCGGCGGCTGCATCCCCGCGCATCTGATCGATACGCCCATCGATTACGACAACCTGATCAAAATCGGTTCGATGATGGGATCGGGCGGCCTGATCGTCATGGACGAAGACAACTGCATGGTCGACATCGCGAAGTTCTTCCTGGAATTCACGGTAGACGAGAGCTGCGGAAAGTGCACGGCCTGCCGTATCGGTACGAAACGGCTGTACGAAATGCTCTGCAAAGTGACGGACGGTACCGCCACGATGGAAGATCTCGACAAGATGGAAGAGCTTTGCTACTATATCAAAGAGAATTCTCTGTGCGGGTTGGGTCAGACGGCTCCGAACCCCGTGCTTTCCACGCTGCATTATTTCCGTGACGAGTATGAAGCGCACGTGCGCGACAAGCGCTGCCCGGCAGGCGTGTGCAAGAAGCTGCTGCGCTATCAGATCGTGGCGGACAAGTGCAAAGGCTGTACGCTCTGTGCGCGCAACTGTCCGGTCGGAGCGATCACGGGTACGGTCAAAGAACCGCACGTCATCGATCCGAACAAGTGCATCAAGTGCGGCGTATGTATGGAAAAATGCCGTTTCGGCGCGGTCATCAAGGCATAACGGCGGAGGATTACAGAGATTATGGTACATTTGAAAATAAACAATATTCCCGTAGAAGTCAAAGAGGGGACGACGATACTGGAAGCGGCGAAAATCGCCGGCATCAACATTCCGACCCTGTGCTATCTGAAAGAGATCAACGAGATCGGCGCCTGCCGTATCTGCGTTGTGGAAGTAAAGGGCGCGCGCTCGCTCGTGGCGGCCTGCGTGTATCCCGTCAATGAAGGGATGGAAGTATTCACGAACACCGAAAAGGTGCGCAAATCCCGTAAAACCACGCTGGAACTGCTTCTGTCCGATCATAAGAAAGAATGTCTTTCCTGCGTGCGTTCCACCAACTGCGAACTGCAGAAACTTTCCAACGAATACGGCTGCGACGAAAACCGCTTTAAGGGCGCGCGCACCGAGTGTGAGCAGGATACGTCGACGAGTTATCTTGTCCGCGACAATGAAAAGTGCATCCTTTGCCGCCGTTGCGTGGCGGTCTGCAAGAAGGTGCAGGAAGTGGCGGTCATCGCACCTGCGCGCCGCGGGTTCAATACGCACATTGCCTGTGCGTTCGAAGCGGATCTGAACGACGCTCCCTGCGTGGCATGCGGACAGTGCGTGGCGGTCTGCCCGACGGGTGCATTGCATGAACGCGAAGAGATCGACAACGTCCGCGATGCGATCAACAATCCCGAAAAGGTAGTCATCGTTGCGGCGGCGCCTGCCGTGCGTGCGGCGATCGGCGAAGAATTCGGGTATCCCATCGGCACCAATACGGAAGGCAAGATGTTCACGGCAATGCGCATGCTCGGCTTCGACAAAGTGTTCGACGTCAATTTCGGCGCAGACCTTACCATTATGGAAGAATCGACCGAACTTCTCGACCGCGTGACGAACAAGGGCGTTTTGCCTATGTTTACGAGCTGTTCGCCCGGCTGGATCCGTTACGTAGAATATTATTATCCGGAACTCATTCCCAATCTTTCCTCCTGCAAATCGCCTATGCAGATGACGGGTGCGGCGGTCAAAACATACTGGGCGCAGAAAGAAGGGATCGATCCGAAAAATATTTATTTTGTCGGGATCATGCCCTGCACGGCGAAAAAATTCGAAAAAACGCGTGCGGACGAAAATGCGAGCGGGTATCCCGATGTCGATGCCGTGCTCACCACGCGTGAACTTGCAAAAATGATCAAGACTTCGGGTATCATTTTTAATCAGCTGCCCGACAGTACTTTTGATAATCCTTTGGGTGAGTTTACGGGTGCAGGCGTTATTTTCGGCGCGACGGGCGGCGTTATGGAAGCGGCTCTTCGTACGGCGGCGGAAAAATTGACGGGCAAACCTTTGGATAGCGTCGATTTTAAAGCGGTTCGCGGGATCAAGGGAATCAAGGAAGCGGAATACGACCTCAACGGCGTAAAAGTCAAAGTAGCGGTGGCTTCCGGGCTTACCAATGCGAAACAGCTTTGCGAAAAGATCAAGAAGGGCGAATGTGACTATACGTTTGTGGAAGTGATGTGCTGCCCCGGCGGCTGCGTGAACGGCGGCGGACAGCCGATCCAGAGCGCGTATGTGCGCCGTAACGTCGATTTGCGTTCCAAACGTGCGAAAGCGTTGTACGACGAGGATAAAAAATCAAAGATCCGCAAGAGCCACGAAAACGAAGCGGTCATGTCGCTTTACAAAGAATTTTTCGGCGAACCCGGTTCGCACAAAGCGCATGAGATCCTGCATACAAAGTATGTCGACAGGAAACATAAATAATCAAAAAACGGATAACCTTGCGGTTATCCGTTTTTTGATTAGGTGGTGAATTATACTATTAAGTGCAACACTTAAATGGTGACTTATACAGTTAAGTGCAGCACCTTGAATAATAAATTATCCTTTTAAGTGCGGCGATCGGAAACAGAAACGACGATGCGATGCGGAATCTGTTTTGCGGAACGAGGTATTGAGCATGGTAAAAGGGAAAGCAGGCGATCACGGCGGAAATGGAAAAGCCGTCCGTAAAAGCGGATATGGTGATAGTCGCTCTGGGAGTGGTACCGGAAACGCATTTGGCGGCGCAGGCAGGATTGGAGCTTGGCCCCAAGGGTTCGGTGATGGTGGATGAGCATATGCGCACTTCGGATCCGGATATATATGCGGCGGGCGATGCGGTGTGCGTGAAAAATTTTGTGACGGAAGCGGATACGCTCGTGCCGTTGGCAGGGCCTGCGAACAAACAGGGACGTATCGCCGCGGACAATATCTGCGGAATACCTTCCCGCTATACGGGTGCGCAGGGTTCTTCTGTTTTGAAAATGTTTGACCTTACGGCAGCGGCAACGGGGCTGAACGAACGTGCCGCGGGTGCGGCGAAGATCCCGTTTGACAGCGTGCTGCTGTTCACGCCGGATCATGCGACGTATTATCCGGGCGCCAGGAACATGACCTTAAAGGTTTTGTATGATACCCGTGACGGCAGGATCATCGGAGCGCAGGCGATCGGATTTTCGGGCGTGGATAAACGGATCGACGTTCTGGCGGTCGCGATACGGGCGCATATGACGGCTGATCAGCTGACAGAGCTGGATCTTGCATACGCGCCGCCCTATTCATCGGCGAAAGATCCCGTGAATATGGCAGGGTATGTGATCGGCAACTGTATGAATGGTCTGGTAAAACAGCATACGTGGCAGGATATGCCGACGCTTCTGAAAAGAAACGACATTGTATTGTTGGATGTACAGACCAAAGACGAGTATGCGGATGCGCACTTTGAAGGCTCGGTAAATATCCCGGTGGATGAATTGCGTCAAAGGCTGGGAGAACTGGATAAGACCAAACCGATCTATGTCAACTGTTACAGCGGATTACGCAGTTACATTGCCTGCCGCATATTGACGGCGAACGGGTTTACCTGTTCCAATTTATCCGGCGGTATGCGTTTTTACCGTGTGGTGGAAGAAGGCGGCGTATACGACGGGCTGCCGCGTCATTTATGCGGTTTGCCCTGCGATTAAAGAAAACTTCCGAACGACAATTTTGCCAACGGGCGAAAATCTGCGCCCGGCCATAAACAGGAAGAATTTTTTCGGAAGGAGCGGCGGATTTTCAGCTGCCGGATTTATTCCTTGACTAAAACAAATGTTGCTATAGAAACTGAAGCCGCCGGGAGATATTTATTCCGGCGGCTTCGGTTTATAAAGATGGCGCGGAGGTGTATGAAAAGCAGAAACAAAGGCAAACGAAACCGCTGCGAAAGTTTACGTTACAAGACCTGTAAGAATTCAGAATCAACGGCGAGTGTAAAGCAGGGCCTGAAAGGCATGTGCGGGAATTACGCGAACAGGAAGGTTGACAAAGCAGCGGGGGTATGGTATACTGCATAAAATCGGGATCGGGGACGGAGAATATTGTTTTTTTGCAAATTTTTTGCTAAGTGCCGGGAAAGAGTTGAAAAATGCGGGAGAATATGCTATACTGTAACTATAGTATAGAACGTACGGCAGAGAAGATGAGAAGCCGGCAAATCGCGGGGCAAACGGTAGTTTGCCTTGGTTTTGCCGGCTTTTTTTGTTGCCGTGTAGGAGGACGGAATGTTTGATGCAATCATCATCGGCGGCGGAGTGATCGGTGCGATGTGCGCAAGGGAACTGACCAGGTACTGTGTGAAAGTGGCGGTGGCGGAAGCGGCGGACGATGTCTGCGCGGGAGCGAGCCGGGCGAACAGCGGAATTGTGCATGCAGGTTTCGATGCGCCGTACGGATCCCTGAAAGCAAAATTCAATGTGGAAGGAAACCGCAAAATGCCAAAGGTCTGCGAAGAACTCGGCGTGCGGTATCGGAATAACGGATCGCTGGTCGTGGCGCACGGGGAAGAAGAGGAACAAAAACTTCGGGAGCTTTTGGAACGCGGACTTAAAAACGGAGTAACGGGTCTTGAAATTCTGGATAAAACGGCATTGACGAAAATAGAGCCGAACCTTGCGGACGACGTGACTTCTGCTTTGTATGCTCCGACGGGCGGAATTGTCTGTCCCTTTCAGCTGACCATTGCCGCGATCGGCAATGTGATGGATAACGGAGCCGAACTGTTCACGTCATTTTCCGTTCGTGCGGCAAAGAAAACGCAGGCAGGCTGGAAAATTTGCGCGGAAGACGGCAGGGAACTGGAAGCAAAAATCATCGTAAACTGTGCAGGTTACGGTTCGGCGGAAATTGCCCGCCTGTTCGGGGACGATTCGTTTGAGATAGCCGCGCGCAAAGGGGAATACATGTTGCTGGATAAGTCCTGTGCGGCGTTTGTGCGCCATACGGTTTTCGGACTTCCCACGGCGGCAGGGAAAGGCGTTCTGGTATCCCCTACGGCAGACGGAAACATTCTGGTCGGGCCCACATCCGTGGAAGAGGATACATACGATACTTCTACGCGGCGGGAAGGGTTTGTGCAGATCCGCGAGAAGGCGGAGACGATGATGAAAAATATTCCTTTTCGGGAAGTGATCACCTCGTTTGCGGGAGTGCGCGCATACAGCAATCGCCATGATTTTATCGTAGGCGAAAGCGAGGTTGCGGAGGGAGTGTTTCATGCGGCGGGCATAGAATCGCCCGGGCTGACCGCTTCGCCTGCGATCGGGAGTTTTTTGGCGGAAAAGATCGCGGAACGGCTGAACGCAAAATTAAATTCGCATTTTGATCCGAAGCGGGAAAGTGCCGAATGGTTTAAGGAGCTGGATGCAGAAGCGCAGAATCGGATCATTCAAAAGGATCCTGCGTTCGGGCGAATCATCTGCAGGTGTGAGGAAGTGACGCTGGGTGAGATATTGCAGGCGCTTCGTCAGAATCCGAAAGCGCATACCATCGACGGCGTAAAATTGCGGACGAGGGCAGGCATGGGCAGATGCCAGGGCGGATTTTGTCAGCCGTCCGTGTTCAATCTTATCATGAAGGAATACGGGTACCGCGCGGAAGAAGTGACGAAAAACGGCGGAAAATCATTTGTGATCACGGGAGGTGAAATCTGATGGAACGCGATCTTGTGATCATCGGAGGTGGCCCGGCAGGGCTTGCGGCGGCCGTTGCGGCGTATGATGCGGGCGTGCATGATATGGTTGTCATTGAAAGGGAGTCGCGGCCGGGCGGTGTTCTGAAACAGTGCATCCATAACGGATTTGGGCTTACCCGCTTTAAAGAAAGCATGACAGGCCCCGAATATGCGGCAAGGTTTGTCAAGGAAACGACAGCACGTGGTATTGAAATCATGACGAATACCTTTGTCGTCGATCTTTCTGCGGACAAAACGGTCACTTGCCGAAACGAGAGCGGCGTGTTTACTGTTCGGGCAAAGGCGGTCATTCTTGCCATGGGATGCAGGGAGCGCAGCAAAGGGGCGCTGAACATTGCGGGAACGCGTCCCGCGGGATTATTCAGCGCGGGGACGGCGCAGAAATATGTGAACATTTACGGATTATTGCCGGGGAAAAGAGTCGTCATTCTCGGTTCGGGAGATATCGGGCTGATCATGGCGCGGCGCATGACGTTGGAAGGGGCGAAGGTAGAGTGCGTATGTGAGATCATGCCGCATTCGAGCGGGCTGCGCAGAAATATAGCGCAATGCCTGGATGATTTCAATATTCCGCTGTATCTGCAGCATACCGTCACGGAGATCCACGGAAAAGAGCGCGTGGAAGGCGTCACGATCATGCAGGTGGACGGGCGGCAAAATCCCGTCGAAGGGACGCAGCGGTACGTGCCTTGCGATACGGTACTCTTTTCCGTAGGGCTGATCCCCGAAAACGAACTGACAAAAAAGGCGGGAATTTTACTGGATCCTCGGACGAAAGGGGCGGTCGTCGACGGTTCCCGCGAAACGCAGACGGAAGGTATTTTTGCCTGCGGGAATGTTCTGCACGTGCACGATCTTGTGGATTTTGTTTCGGAAGAAGCGGAGATCGCGGGGATCGGGGCCGCCGGATATATTCAAAACGGACAGATGAAAAAGAAATATGTTCCGTCGGTGGCGGGAGAGAACGTATCCTATGTTTTGCCGCAGCAGGTCGACGCGGCGTCGGAGAGGGAACAGAAGATCTATTTTCGGGTGCGTTCGGCTTTCCGCAATGCTGTTGTACAGGTGCAGGCGGGCGAGTATGTCAGGCGCCTGAAAAAGTTAGCCGTTGCCCCCGGCGAGATGGAGAACGTGCTGTTGCCGTCGGGAGTTCTCGGCAGCGCAAAAGAAGTGCGGATCGATGTTTTCAGAGCGGAGGAATGAGCATGGAAGAAAGAAAACTGGTTTGTATCGAATGTCCGCGCGGGTGTGATCTCGTTGTGCGTTCGGACGGAAAACGGATAGACGTAAGCGGGAATTTCTGTCCGCGCGGAAAAAAATATGCGGAAGCGGAAGTGGTTTGTCCGCGCCGTGTGCTGACGAGCACTGTCCGCGCGAAGTTTGGAATGATCCCTGTCCGTACGGATAAAGAAGTGAAAAAAAGCGAAATGATGAAATGGATGGCGAAGATCCGCGCGCTGCGCATAGACCGCGATGTGGAGCAGGGGGAGATCCTCTTATCGGATCTGGACGGCGAAGGTACGAACCTGATTGCCGCTGCGGCGTATCGGAATAAGGAGGCGGACAATGCTGCGTTTTGATAATCCCGTCATTGCGGCGGTGCGCAATCGGACTCAGTTGGAACAGGCGATGCGATCGGATGCGGAGACGGTGTTTGTGCTGAAAAGCAATCTTTTGGAGATCGGCACCATCGCAGAGAATAAACAGGGAAAGCGCGTTTTTATTCATGCCGATATGTGCGAGGGGATCGGAAAAGACAAATACGGATTTGAATATCTGAAACGCAAGGGGATCGACGGGATCATCAGTACAAAGGTAAGCTGTATTCTTGCGGCAAAACAGGTCGGATTGAGCACGGTACATCGGTTTTTTCTGATCGATTCCGCGTCGGTGCAGACCGCATTGGAAAGTGCGGCGGCTTCCCGTCCGGATTGTGCCGAAGTGATGCCCGGCGTTGTCGCCAAGGAGATCGCGCGCTTCCGCAAAGACCTTGACGGCGTGTCTTTGATCGCGGGAGGGCTGATCGAAAGCAAACAGGATGTCATCGCGGCGCTGAAAGCGGGCGCCGATGCGGTCTCCACAGGAAAACAGGAGCTTTGGTACGAATAGAATTTTATAAGGTTGAAAAGTCGGAGTATATTACAAAGAGCGTATTACAAAGAGCGTATTAAAAGAACGTATTATAAAGACGGAAAAGGAGGGGCGCCTGCGGAAAATGGAGTGAACCCCAAAGTTTGGACAAAAAATTAAATTAAAATGTATGGTAATGAG
>USSJ01000013.1 GCA_900557285.1 uncultured Clostridia bacterium
GTCTGCATCATGCTGAACCAGGGAGATAAACATTTCTTGCTGACAGGCGATCTGGAAGAGGACGGGGAAGAAAAGCTGGTCGAATACAATGACCTGCCCGAGGTTGAACTGTTCAAGGCGGGGCATCATGGTTCCAAAACGTCATCCAATGACTGTCTTTTGAGTGTAATAAAACCGAAGATCGTTTGTGTGTGCTGTTGTGCAGGGACAGATGAATACGCGGATATTCCCGAGAATCAATTCCCGACGCAGGCGATGATAGATCGTGTTTCCGCGTATACGCGAAATGTGTACGTAACGTCTTTGGGAGACAATTCGGCTCCGAACGGGTATGTCCCCATGAATGGCAATATTGTGGTTACATCCAACAGGGACGGGGTCGGTGTCGAGTGTTCCAACAACAACACCTTATTGAAAGATACGGAATGGTTTAAAGAAAACAGAACTTGTCCGGATGGTTGGAAGTGACTTCAGTCCCCGTCGCAAAGATTCTTTGCGACGGGGATTAGTTTTTATTCGAAGAAAATTCGTCACGCGGAAGATCGGATGGCGCGATATACAGGAGCATCAGCAAAGAGAGCACGGCGTATTCAAAGACTTACGCTGTTTTGAATGCAAAATAAAAACAGATTTGCGGCACGGCATTTAAAACGGCGGGGATATAAGCAATAATAATGATTGTATCGGCATTTTTTACATCAAAATATTTGCGAAATTATGCAAAAAGTATTAGAATATATGGGATAAGATTTTGAGATTCAGGAGAAAGAAGAATTTGATTCGGAATGATTTGAGGAACGTGGCAATTATTGCGCACGTAGACCACGGCAAGACGACGCTTGTGGATCAGATGCTGAAACAAAGCGGTACATTCAGGGAAAACCAGGTTGTGGAAGAGCGCGTGATGGACAGCAATGCGATCGAAAGAGAGCGCGGAATAACGATCCTGGCAAAAAACACATCGGTTCATTATCACGGAGTAAAAATCAACATCATCGACACGCCGGGACATGCGGATTTCGGCGGAGAAGTCGAGCGGGTGTTGAAAATGGTAAACGGGGTTTTGTTGCTTGTAGATGCGGCAGAAGGCCCTATGCCGCAGACGCGTTTCGTAATGCAGAAAGCGTTGGAATTGAATCATAAGCTGATCATTGTTGTCAACAAAGTAGACCGTCCTGATGCGAGGATCGCGGAGGTCGAGAATGAGATTCTGGAACTGCTGATCGATCTGAACGCTTCGGATGATCAGTTGGATAGCCCGATTTTGTTCTGTTCGGGCAGGGCGGGTACTGCATCCCGTTATGCGGATAAGGAAGGGAAAGATCTGACGCCGCTCTTTGATACGATTCTGAACCATATTCCGCCGATGAATGTGGATGAAAATGCCCCGATGCAGCTGCTTGTGTCGTCCATAGATTACAATGATTATGTGGGGCGAATCGGTATCGGAAGGATTGAACGCGGTACGGTGAAAGCCAATCAGGAAGTTGTGATCTGCAATCATAATATTCCTTCTTTGAATAAGCGCGGCAAACTTGTGAATCTGTATCAGATCGAAGGTCTTTCAAGGGTTGCGACAGACAGCGCAAAAGCGGGAGATATTGTATGTTTTTCCGGTTTGGAAGGTATAAATATCGGTGATACGGTATGTTCTCCCGATAAGGTGGAAGCGATTCCTTTTGTCAAAATCAGCGAACCGACCGTGGAAATGACCTTTTCTGTCAACGACAGCCCTTTTGCCGGAAAAGAGGGCAAATTTGTTACGTCGCGCCATTTGCGTGAGCGCCTGTACCGTGAACTTTTGAAAGACGTATCTTTGAAGGTCGAGGATACGGATACAGCGGAGGCATTCAAAGTCAGCGGCCGCGGCGAAATGCATCTTTCCATTCTCATTGAGAATATGCGCAGGGAAGGGTATGAATTTCAGGTAAGCACGCCCAAGGTTTTGTATAAGACCATCGATGATAAGCTGTATGAGCCGGTGGAGCGTCTGATCGTAGACGTTCCGGAAGACGGCACGGGCGCAGTCTTTCAGAGCATGGGCGAACGGAAAGGTGAGCTTGTACACATGAGCGCGGTCGGATCGCGTATGCGCCTTGAGTTTTTGATCCCTGCTCGCGGGCTGTTCGGTTACAAAAGTGAGTTTTTGACGCAAACCAAAGGCGAAGGCGTCATGAACTCCATTTTCTTTGAATATCAGCCGTATAAAGGGGATCTGAAAAGGCGCGATACAGGGTCTTTGGTTGCGTTTGAAACGGGCGAAGCCGTGACATACGGATTGTTTAACGCGCAGGATCGCGGCGTACTGTTTATTGAACCGGGCACGCAAGTTTATGAAGGCATGGTCGTCGGTGTTTCACCCAAGTCGGAAGACATCAATGTCAATGTATGCAAAAAGAAGCACATGACCAATACGCGTGCGGCAGGAAGCGATGATGCGATGCGTTTGAATTCTCCGAAAAAAATGAGTTTGGAAGAATGTCTTGAATTTTTGAACGACGACGAGTTGTTGGAGGTAACGCCCGTATCGCTTCGGATCCGCAAGAGAATTCTGGACAGCGAATTGCGCGCGAAAGCGAGAGCCAAAGAAAAGAAAGCATAAAACTGAAAACCCAGGCATAAAATATTCCCGACGACAGATATTCGGAGGGAATATTTTTTATGGAAGAAAACACAGCGCAGAATGTGACCATAGAGCAACAGAAAAAAATAACGATGACCGCAGTGGAGAGCGTCGACGGTTTCACGGCGCAGCAAATCACGCTTACATTGTCTGGAGGCGGGCGCGCGATCATTACCGGCGATGGGTTAAAAATCATTCATTTTTCCAAATCGAACGGAAATTTTGGGGCTGCCGGAAAAATCAGCGGTGTGCGTTTTGCCGATAAAAAGTTAAAAATTACAAAAAGGCTCTTTGGATAAATGGTACAAATCTGGGAAGTTTTTGCTTGTTTGCTTGCGGGAATTCTGTCTGGGATCGTCTGTGAGCCGTTTTTTGCGGTCAATTATTGCGTTAACGGCAAAATCGTTCGGGTCATAACGGATATTCTGTGTGCAATTGCTTCTGCCGCGATATTCTTATTGATCTGCATTTGTTTTCGCATTTCAGATTTCCGTGCATATATGGCATTGTCGATGATTGTCGGATTTGTACTCTATAAAATTAGTATCCACAGAATACTTGCGTTTTTCGGGAAAAGGCTGTATAATAAAATCAGGAGCAGCTGTAAAAGAATTTTATCACGGCTGTCGGTTTTACCATGCAGGAAGAAAAATTCAAAAAAATCGTCATCGCTTCAACGGTTGCGGCGGTAATCTTGTTTGTTTTTCTTATAATTTTTTTGGTCGGACAGCTTATCTCAATTTCTGCACAGAAAAAACGTGATAAAGAATTACAGCAGCTGATCGAGCAATACAATCAATTAATCAATTCACAGGAAAATGATATCAGCATTTACGAGGGCAGAGTTTGGTTGGAAATCGCCGCACGTGAATTGGGTATGAAATTTCCGGACGATATTGACTGGGATAAAATATTCGGCAGCAACTGAAATTTCTGAAAATTGTCTGAATGAAACGGAGATCGTAAAATGAAATATGCCGTTATCGATATTGGCTCCAATTCCGTCCGCCTGCTGTTGTGGGCGGACGGTTGTTCTTTATGTAAAACAGTTCTTACAACGCGTCTGGGAGAAGGAATCAGCTTTTCGCCCAGACTTTTGCCGCAAGCGATGGAACGCACTGTCGCTGTAATTTCTGAGTTACTGCAAAAAGCGCAGGAATTTGGCGCGGTAAAGATATACGCTTTTGCGACGGCAGCCGTTCGCAGTGCGGAAAATGGTCAGGATTTTATACATACGGTATATGAAAATTGCGGAATCAAGCCGGAGATTCTGAGCGGGGAAGAGGAAGCTGAAGTCGGCTATCTGGGCGCTCTGGAAGGACGCGACGGCGGAATTGTCGACGTAGGCGGTGCCAGTTCCGAGATCACGATCGGTAAAAGCGGAAAAATAATTTATGCAGTCAGCGCCGATGTGGGGGCGGTACGCCTGAAGGATGTCTGCGGAGAGGACAAGCAGAAACTTAAAAATTATATCGATGAAAAAATTTCGGTTTACGGAACGGTGCCTTGTTGTCCTATGACGCTGATCGGCGGCACGGCGACTTCGCTTGCCGCATTGGAATATGGCGTTGAACCTTATGACCCGAAGGTGATTCATCACAGTACGCTCACGGCGGAACGGATCGGGTACTGGGCGGAAAAGCTTTTATCAATGAAGCAGAGCGAGCGGTTGCTTTTAAAAGGGATGGATCGAAAACGTGCGGATATTCTCGGCGGCGGGGCAATGCTGCTGTATGAGATCCTGAAAAAAATACGAGCGGAAAAAGTGAGTGTGAGTGAGACGGACAATACGGAAGGCTATCTAATGAAAAAACTGCGTGGAGAATCAAAATGAATCGCGTAATTGAAAAAGGGATAAGAATCGTCGATATCCTGCTGACATTTGCTTTGGCGATAACGGTTGTCATATTGGGCTACTATCGTTTCTGGCAGACGATGGACGCGGTGCTTCTGGCTTTGCTGTTGATATTGGGTGGGCTGTTATCGCTTTTGATATGTACCGCTTTGCATGAATTGGGACATGTTATTTTCGGTTTGTGTTGCGGGTTTCGGTTCAATTCCATGCGGATCGGTTTTATGAATATACATCGCAAAGACGGAAAATTGCGGATCACGTTCAGCCGTTTGCCCGAGTCACTTGCAGGTTCGACGGAAATGCTTCCCAAAAATGCGGAGAAATTATATTCACGTTTTCTGATCACTATTTCCGGCGGATTGATTTTTTCTTTTATCGTGCTGGCCGCTTCTTGCGTCGTATTGTTTTTGTATCCGATCGTTCCGTTTGCCGCTTATATTTTTGTCGGTACGGCGTTGCCGTTTGCCTTCCACATCTTCTTTTACAATGTTTTGCCGTTCAATGATGATAATCTGGATACAGACGGCGGCATGTTGCGCGGCTTGCTTAAAAAAGAACCTTCGTATCTGACTGCGGTAAATATCCTGGCAATCGAAGGCTACTTGTATCAGGGGAAAACACCTGCCGAAATTGACAAAGTTGTACTTCGGACTGCCGCAGCTTCCGGAAGACGACCTGAATTTTATCGTACTGACGAGTTACCGGTTTATGTACTATCTGGATTCCGGGGATTTGGAATCGGCGATCAAGGCGAGCGACAGGCTGGCAGGCCTTTTGGAGTACGTGCCGCGTTTATATTACAACGACATTTCTGCGGAGATTCTTTTTTGCGAATGTTGCATGAAAGGGGATTTGGAATCCGCCCGGAAACGATATGAATCTATCCGACAGTATTTGCAGGGAGAAAAGAGCCTGCAGACATATCGGGTCTGCGCCGCATACGAGTTGTATGTGAACAAGGATAAAATTGCGGCATTGCGCGCGTTGAGTGCGGCGCAACAGAAAGCGGATGAATGCGTGATCGAAGGTGTACAGCGCTATGAACGGAAATTGATCTCGTGTATCCGTGCAGATATTGATGCTGCATAAACTTTGTCAGTTGATTGTGAATTGGAATCGGATAAACAAAAAACGCAGTGCAAATTTGCACTGCGTTTTTTGTTACGTGTTATTGTTTGATTGACTTGCCGCAAAAGCAGAGACGTCTATTCGGGCAGCGAGCTTAATTACCCTGTTTTGAACCGTTTTTGAATCGTTTGGTTGTCAGGATTTGAAAGGATCAGCTGAGCATATCCAGCCATCCAAAGCAATCGGGACAAAGGCCGTTGTTTTTCGTGCCGCAATCGCCGCACAGAAACGCACCGCAATCGCTGCAGATCCGTATTTCAGATGCGTCACATTCTTTTCCGCATTTTCCGCAAAGCAATTTCATAAAATTACCTCCAGTCTTTTTCTAAGTATTGCACATTTTCAGAAATATTATGCGGGTAAAATTTCGGTATACAGCCAACTGAAAAGCAGTATTATTTGCTGAGAGGGTTCGCTTTCGTGTCATAGAAGGGCAAATAAGCGCATTATACGCGATTTTTAAATTTCTTCGCGCGCGCGCGCGAAAACGCTTTGATTTCAGGCTTTTTTATGGTATAATATAAATGAGAATAATGTTGCGGCTATGCGGCAAAATCAGGAGTTAAAAATCATGACGGACAAAGTTCAAGGCGAATACGGGGAAGAGCAAATACAGGTTCTGGAAGGACTGGAACCGGTCAGAAAACGCCCGGGAATGTATATCGGCTCGACGGATGAACGCGGTCTTCATCACCTTGTGCAGGAGATCGTGGACAATTCGATCGACGAAGCATTGGCGGGATATTGCAATACGATCCGCGTAACGATCAATAAAGACGGATCGTGTTCTGTGGAGGACAACGGCCGCGGCATACCCACGGGTATTCATCATAAAGAAGGGATTTCTTCGGTCGAGCTCGTTTTGACCAAACTGCACGCAGGCGGTAAGTTCGGGGGCGGCGGTTATAAGATTTCTGGCGGATTGCATGGGGTCGGCCTTTCTGTCGTGAATGCATTGTCAGAATGGCTGGAAGTGGAAGTCAGTCAGAACGGACACTTGTACAAACAGGTTTATAACCGAGGCGTACCGCAGCGTCCGCTGGCGATCGTCGGCGACACGGATAAGACGGGAACAAAGGTGACTTTTTATCCGGACGACGAAATTTTTGAGACGATCGTTTTCAATTACGATAATCTGAAAGTGCGCCTGCGTGAGCTTGCGTATCTGAACAAAGGCCTGACGATTTCGATCCGCGATGAGCGTGAGGAAAAGCCGAAATATGATGAATTCTGCTATGAGGGCGGTATCCTTCATTTTGTGGAGGATTTAAATAAAAACAAGGAAACGCTCTTTACGCAGCCTGTTTACTTTGAGGAACAGCAGGATGACTGTTCGATCGAAGTTGCCATTCAATACAATGACGGCTATAACGAAACGATATTCAGTTATGCGAACAACATTCATACCGAGGAAGGCGGCACGCATCTGGACGGCTTTAAAGCGGCATTGACGAAGGTCATCAACGATGCGGGACACAGACTGAATATTCTGAAAGAGAACGATAAGCTGAGCGGAGAAGACGTCCGCGAAGGGATCACGGCTGTTGTTTCTGTCAAACTGACAGAACCGCAATTCGAAGGTCAGACCAAGACTAAACTCGGAAACAGTCAAATGCGTGCCTTTGTGCAGAAAGCGACGGTTGAACATCTTGGAACGTATCTGGAAGAGAATCCGTCACAGGCGAGGGAACTGATCCTTCGGTGCGTTACGGCGCAGAAAGCGCGTGATGCGGCGCGCAATGCCAGGGAGCTGACGCGCCGTAAAGGAATTCTGGAGAGCACGACTTTGCCCGGGAAACTTGCGGATTGCAGCGAAAAGCGGTCGGAATTGTGCGAGATCTATATCGTTGAGGGTGATTCGGCAGGCGGTACTGCAAAGCAGGGCAGGGACAGGCGCTTTCAGGCGATTTTGCCGCTGCGCGGGAAGATCCTGAATGTTGAAAAAGCGCGTCTGAACCGTGTGCTTGAGAATGAAGAAATCAAGAGCATGATCACAGCGTTCGGGTGCGGTATTTCGGATGATTTTGATGAGAGTAAACTGCGTTATGACCGCATCATCTGCATGACGGATGCCGATGTCGACGGCAGCCATATCCGAATTTTACTTCTGACCTTCTTTTTCCGGTTTATGAAGCCGCTGGTACAGAACGGACACGTTTATATTGCGCAGCCTCCTTTGTACAAGGCAACGCGCGGAAAGGAGGAAAAATACATGTATTCGGACGCTGAGTTGGAAGAATACAGAAATTCAAATCCCGGGAAATTTGAATTGCAACGTTATAAGGGCTTGGGCGAAATGAACAAGGAACAGCTTTGGGAAACGACCATGAATCCTGCGACGCGCACATTAAAACGTGTTAACATGAAAGATGCCGTAGAAGCTGATGAGCTGTTCTCTTTGCTTATGGGTGAAAAGCCTGAACTGAGAAGGCAGTTTATCGAAGAAAACGCAAAACTGGTTGCGGAACTGGATATTTAAAGGGAGAGAATCATGGCGAAGAAAGAGACAAGTCCCGAACTGACAGAGGAATTTAAGAAAACCCTCGCAATGACAAATATGATCGACATTGAAGTGGATGAGGAATTGAAAAAATCCTTTATCGCTTATGCAATGGCGGTCAATGTCAGCCGTGCCATACCGGACGTGCGAGACGGATTAAAACCGGTACATCGGCGTATTTTGTATTCCATGCACGAAATGGGGCTTTACAATGACAAAGCTTACAGAAAGTGTGCGCGTATTGTCGGTGATGTTCTCGGTAAATATCATCCGCACGGTGATTCCGCAGTTTATGATGCGCTGGTGCGCCTGGCACAGGATTTTTCCATCAATTTTCCGCTTGTGGACGGGCACGGCAACTTTGGTTCCGTAGACGGCGATCCTCCGGCGGCTATGCGTTATACGGAAGCCAGGATGTCAAAACTTGCGGCGGAAATGCTTCGGGATCTGGATAAAGAAACTGTGGATTATTATCCGACTTTCGATGATACCGGTATGCAGCCTTGCGTATTGCCGGCAAGATTCCCGAATCTGTTGGTCAACGGCAGCGACGGCATTGCAGTCGGCATGGCGACAAACATTCCGCCTCATAACCTTGCGGAAGTGATCAGCGGCGTGATTGCACAGATCGATAATCCGGATATAACCATTGATGAACTGATGAATTATATCCCTGCTCCGGATTTTCCTACGGGCGCTATTCTGATGGGAAGGGCAGGCATCAAGCGGGCATATCGGACGGGGAAAGGAAATTATATTTTACGTGCAAAATGTGAAATAGAGGATTTTAATTCCGGCAATACCACCCGCACGCGGATCATCGTCAGCGAAATCCCTTATCAGGTCAATAAGGCAAAACTGATCGAAAATATAGCCGATCTTGTCAAGGATAAGCGCGTGGAAGGCATTTCCGATATCCGTGAAGAGTCAGATAGGGACGGCATGCGCATCGTGATCGAGCTTCGTAAGGATGCGAACGCGCAAGTGGTGTTAAATACTTTGTATAAGCACACGCAGCTGCAGACCTCCAACGGAATTATTTTATTGGCATTGGTCGACGGCGAACCGAAAGTTCTCAATCTGAAAGAGTGCATCCATTATTATATCGAGCATCAGAAAGACGTTATTGTGCGGCGTACGCGGTTTGACCTGAACAAAGCAGAGGAACGCGCGCATATCGTGGCGGGACTTGTTTTGGCGCTGGCGAACATCGATGAAGTGATTGCGATCATCAAGCAGTCTGCCGATAAGAATGTTGCCGCTCAGAAATTGACGGAAGCGTTTGAACTGTCTGACAAGCAGGCAAATGCGATTCTTGAAATGCGGTTGCAGAGATTGACATCTTTGGAAGTCGAAAAATTACAGGAAGAATTGGCTGAATTGGAACGCACGATCGCGGATTTGAAAGATATTTTGGCAAACGAACAGCGCGTACTTGATATAATCAAAGCTGATCTTACGGCGATACACGATAATTATCCGAGCGAGAGAAAGACGGAACTTTCTTACGATTACGGTGAGATCGATATTGAAGATCTGATCGAGGAAGAGGACATTGTTATTTCCATGACGCACAGCGGCTACATTAAGCGCCAGCCGGTTGCAGAATATAAGGCACAACGGCGCGGCGGTATGGGTGTGACGGCTCACAAGCCGAAGGATGAAGATTTTGTTGAAAAATTATTTATCTCGTCCACGCATGACAATATTCTTTTCTTCTCCAGCTATGGTAAAGTCTATTCGATCAAAGGGTATGAAATTCCTGAAGCGCAGCGTCAAGCGCGCGGCAGGGCAATCGTAAATCTTTTGCAGATCGAGCAGGATGAAAAAATTACGGCAATTATTCCGTTGGCAAAAGACACGACAGGATATATTGCGATGGCGACGCGCAAGGGTCTGATCAAGAAGACTGCGCTCGAAGAATTTGAAAACATCCGCAAAGTCGGGAAGATCGCGATCAAGATCAACGAGGGCGACGAACTTATTTCTGTTCAGTTCACTACGGGCGACGACGAAATGATCATTGCTTCAAAGGAAGGCAAGTGCATCCGCTTCAGTGAAAAAGATGTGCGTCCGATGGGCAGGGATACGCAGGGCGTGAAAGCTATGAATCTGAGCGCGGACGACTATCTGGTCGATATGCTCGTAATCAAACCGGATTGCCAGATTTTGACGATCACGTCAAACGGATACGGGAAACGCTCCGACGTCGAGGATTATCGTCTGCAGGGAAGAGCAGGTAAAGGCATCAAAGCGGGTGTGTTCAACGAGAAAACAGGTTGGCTCGTGAATCTGAAGATCGTCAACGAAAACGAAGATATCATGGTCATTTCCAATAACGGCACGATTATACGCATGCATGTTGCGGATATTTCGATGATCGGAAGGAACACGCAAGGTGTTCGTATCATGCGCCTGAAAGATTCGGAGGTTGCAACTGTTGCCGTAGCGCCTCGTGAGGAAGAGGATGATAGCACGGAAAATGTGACCGACTCTGAAGATCAGCCGCTCGCAAACAATTCGCAGGAATCTGAGGCGGAATCCGACGGCGCAGATGCTGCGGATGCCCCGATCAATGAATCGGACGAAAATTAATAAAATTAAAGAACGCTCATCATGATTTTGAGCGTTCTTTCTGTTTGCGAAGTACTATGTCAGGCATATATTGTAATAAAATCTGATTATTTATGTGGTTGACGTATTTGGAAGAATTTGTTATAATGGACAGACAAATTCTACGGGAGAAGAAAATGAGCGATAAAAAAGAAGAATTTTTGCAGTTGTTTGATACGTACATCAAGCGAGACGGGGCGGCTGAATTGAGAAAGTTTTTATTGAAATCTGATTTTTTTACGGCACCTGCAAGCAGTCGTTATCATTGCGCGCGTGAAGGCGGACTCTGCGAGCACAGTGTCAATACTTATCGTCGGCTCTTAAAAAATATCCAAATGGAATACGGCGACGAATGGGAAAAGGTCGTTCCGCATGAAAGTATAGCGATTTGCGGGCTGTTGCATGATCTCTGCAAAATCGATTTTTATAAGTTGGATTACCGCAACGTAAAAGAGAACGGCGAATGGGTCAAAAAGCCGTGGTATACAAGAGAAGAAACTTTGCCTTTCGGGCACGGTGAAAAGTCCGTATATATCATCAACGGATTTATGCGTTTAAAACGTGACGAAGCCATGGCGATCAACTGGCATATGGGCGGCTTTGATATGCGGGCACGCGGCGGCGACGGTTCCGTGAGTGAAGCCTATGCAATTTTTCCGCTGGCTGTTTTTATGCATGTGTCCGATCTGGAAGCAACCTATATCGACGAAAAGCGCGGCATTTGAAAGAATATGAATACACAACAGGAAGTACAAAGCGCACTGAAACGCGGACGAGCTATTTTATTTACCAAAAACAGTGAGTGTTTGCAGCCGCTGTCGATTTTGTTGTCTGTCAGCAAACGTAAATCCATTGTATTATGGGCTTTGGATCTGGCAAAGGATGCAGCTGATTTGATTGCCGATCCGCAGTTTTCGTACACAGCCAAGCGAGCTGTCGATGAGTGCAGTTTGTGGGCACAAGGAAAAATCAAATTGCCCCAGGCGCGAAAAGCGATCCTTGCTTGCCATGGCGCAGCAAAAAAAGCGTCCGATCCGGTAACCGCAGCTTTTTTGCATGCAATCGGGCAGGCATGCAGTACCGTGCATACAGTAAAACACGCATTAGGCTTTCCGGTGTATGACCTTACGGCCTGCGTGTTTCGTTCCGGCGCTGAAAATTGCACGGAGAGGATCTCCGAACGCATAGCGCAATACATGGATCGCTTGTTGTTCAGAGGCGATCACTTTGACGATTTCAACGAATGGGCTGATTTTATTGAGTAAAAACGGGCATTATACCGATGTCTTCCCGCACAATATTTTGTGTGGGAAGACGTCGGTTTTTTGTTATGGAAGAAAACTGATAGTGCCGCATGAAACGAAAGAACATCTGACAAAAATATTTTACGCTGTGCCTTTTGGATTCACAAATATAAATATAAAATCAAAGGATATGAACACATCGGCATCAGAATATGGAAAAGCCGCCCGGCACAATGCTTGTGCCGGGCGGCT
>USSJ01000014.1 GCA_900557285.1 uncultured Clostridia bacterium
ATATCGCGGATGATGTCCTGCACGTCGCGGCAGAGGAAGGATTCGGATTTGAGGTTATCGAAAAAGTTTTCGATCCAATCGGGGTATTCGCGTTTCTGGCGGATCTTGTGTTTGAGAAGGATGCCGAGGATCTGAAAGACGACGGTCGTATGCAGCTGATCGAACAGATCCATATGGCTGGAGAAAGAACTTTCGTAGACATTGAAGTAATTGAGGGTATATTCGAAAGATTCCATATTTTCGTTGATGGTGTCGATGACGGTCACGGGCGACTGGCTGAGCGCGGCATACAGATTTTTATCGAGCATGGCGCAAAGCTTTTTCATTTTATCGACGGTGACGTAAATATCGCGGTGCTGCAGGGGTGCGGCGCCGGGCACGGGCTGATCGACGGGGATCATTTCGTGCGTAACTCCGGGCTGGATGAGTACGATCTTGGAAAAGGGATGGCATTCGACGGGCGTTCCGTTGACATAGTTGGTGACCGTACCGTTCACGGTGTACGTGAATTCCCAGAAAAAGTGGGTATGCGGCGGGATATGCTGGTTGAAAAGGAGCGTCGTATAGGGCGAATTTGCCACGGTTTCCGAAGTATAATTTTCGATCATGGTAACACCTTTGAACTGTGATCAAAGCAGAGTCGCGGCGGGTAAATTTATTTGCTGTTAAGCTGTATTTTATTATATAATATAATACGGTGCAAGACAAGAGTTTTTCTGAAAAAAGGTCAAAAATTTGCAATTTTACGACAATGGATGGAGTAGATTTTCCGTTTTCGGTCTGTTACAATACAAGAGAAAACGAGAAAATAGCAAGTGATGGCGGGAGAAAACAGGATGATCATAAAAAGAGCATGGCGGTTTCTGGCGCTGCTGATGGTGCCGTTGTTGATGACGGCGGGGTACGGATTCAGTGTTGAGGGTGCCGCGTCGATCGGTTACAACGGGAAGGGGAGTGCGGTACTGACGTTTGAAAGCGAACTCACGGCAGCGGAGTTTGAGGATGAACTGCAGGAAAAGCTGAAGGGATTCAACATCGTATCGGGCGACGACGATATGCTGGTGGCGGAATCGGTGGAGCCGACAAAGACGGGTTATGAAGTTTCGGTGGCGTTCCGCCGTCTGGATAAAATCAAGCTGAACGGTGATTTTTATCTGGAGCCGTGGTCGGAATTCGTAACGGAAGGGAGCGAATCGCTCGAACTGCTGGAAAAGCTGAACCGCGGCAACTTAAGCTGCACGGTATCGGCGCATTTTGACGGGATCCTGGGGCAGATCACCGTTCCGCGTACGACGGCGGACAGCATTTCTCCGAAAGATATTTCGGGGGAAGCGATCCCTTTGGAAACGTTTGCACAGCAGGGCCGCGAAGCGGCGTCGAATACGAAACTGCTGCTTTTTCGCTTGTTCGGACTGGAGGGCGTAACGCGGGCGCAGGTGACGGTACCCGGGCGGATCAGGGCATACGGCGGCAGCGTGACGGTGCTTTCCGAAGATACGTTTGAAGTAGTGCCGGGCGAGGTCAATGCGACGGTATTGCGCAACAAGGTGGTCGTCGACGAAAACGGCACGGAAAAGTTTGAAGCGGAAGTGACGAACGAAGCGGTGAGCATGCTGGTCGGGTACATTGTATTCGATCAGGACGTCGATCCTGCGGTGTATTGGCTGATCGGGATCGCGGCGGCTGTCGTGGCGGGGCTGTGCGTTGCGGTATATATTTATTTCCGCCGTGCGGGGCTGAAAATACTGCAAAGCGAGGCGCAGAACAAGGAGGGAGAAGAGAATGGAAAGGGAGAAAACTGAACGTCTTGTCAAGGCGGTGCATCGCGGTCCGTTCCGAACGGGGGTGCACGCGTTTCTGACGGGAAAGACGTGGCAGGGCATCGTGCGGCACAAGATGCTGTATCTTCTGCTCCTGCCGGCGATTATTCTGATCTGTATTTTCTGTTATGCGCCGATGTTCGGCGTGATCATTGCGTTTCAGGATTACCGCCTGACGGAAGGGGTATTCGGGAGTGAATTCATCGGGTTCAAGATGTTTTATAAGATCCTGTTCGATCCCGAGAGTGCGAGTTATCTCGAATTCCGAAACACGATCTACATATCCCTGATCCGGATCTGCACGAATTTTCCGATCATACTGATCTTCACGCTGCTCTTGCGTGAGATCCATAACCGCCGTGCGCGCGGGTTTGTGCAGGCGGTGGCGTACGTTCCGTACTTTATTTCGTGGATCTCGATCGGGGGCATGTCGTACAACCTGTTTGCGGTGGACGGCGGCATACTCAACCAGATCCTGGCGGCGTTCGGCAAGGAACCGATCACATGGTATTCGGAAGAGAAGTACTGGTGGGCGATCCTGACGATCTCCTCGCTGTGGAAGGGGATGGGCTGGTCGACGCTGATATATATGTCGAGCCTCGGTTCGATCGACGAAGAGCTGTACGACGCCTGCGTGATCGACGGGGGCGGACGATTCCGCCAGATGGTGACGGTAACGCTGCCTGGGATCATGAACGTGATCATGCTGCAGATCATTCTCGATGTCGGCGGGATCATGTCGGACAATTACGATCAGATCCTGGCGATGGTCAACGGATCGCAATCGCTCAACAATGTGACCAGGGTGGTCGGCACGCTCGAATACGAGGCGATCATCGGCGGGAGCCAGTATTCCAAAGCGACGGCGTACAGTCTTCTGCGCGGACTCATCGGCATGGTGTTGGTGCTGATGGCCAACCGCGTCGCGAAGAACTCGGACAATGAGGGGATACTGTAATGGCAAAGCTCAAGAAAATCGACGCGTTTTCCGTCGTCAACGGATGTATCATGGCGGTATTGGTGGCGGTGTTCATTCTTCCTTTCTGGATCATTCTTACGACATCGCTGAGCGAAAATCTGCAGGTGCAGTCGAACGGGATTTCCCTCTGGTTTCAGGGATTTACCTTTGCGGGCTACATATTCCTGTTCGGGATGAGCGATATTTTTATCCGTTCGCTGGGCATCTCGCTGCTTACCTCGTTTACGTCGGCGGCGTTGTCTGTGATCGTCTGCACGGCGGCGGCGTATGCGCTCTCCAAAAAATATCTGGTGGGCAGGAAATTTTTCAATGTGTTTTTGATGATCACGATGTTTTTCAGCGGCGGTACGATTCCGACGTACCTGATCATCCGCGGCATCGGGATCTACGATACGATCTGGGCGCTGATCCTGCCGGGGGTCGCTTCCACGTACAGCATTTTGCTTCTGCGCAATTATTTTTACGGGATTCCCGAGGCGCTGGAAGAGGCGGCGTACCTGGACGGCGCGAACGATCTGCAGCTTTTGGCAAAAATTTTCATTCCGCTCTCGATGCCCATGATGTTCACGATCGGAATCATGACGTTTGTGGGAAAATGGAACGAATGGCTGCCTTCGCTGCTGTACCTGGGCGCGACGAACAAATCCCTTTGGACGGCGCAGTACGTTCTGCGGCAGATGCTGCAGGATATGCAGACGCTCTACGGCAGCTCTTCCACGGGTTCGATCACCAATGCGCCGCTCATCACGGCGAAAAATGCGGGCATCGTGATCATCGTATTGCCGCTCGTGGTGCTTTCGCCCGTCCTGCACAAATACTTTGCGTCGGGGCTGATCGCGGGTTCGGTCAAGGGCTGAAATCAAGAATGGAAAGCAAAGAAACGGCGGGCGGATATTTTTATCCGTGCCTGCACGTTGCGGAAATAAATTTCGGATAAGGAGAAAAACAATGAAAAAAACGGCGGCGGCTATTCTTGCCGGGGTGTTGTCCATTGCGATGCTGTTTGCGTGCGCAGGGTGCGGAAACAGAACGACGGAAAACGGAGGCGGCGGAGGCAACACGAACGTAAACCGTCCTGCGGGGACGAAAATTGTCATCTATGCGGGCGGATCCAGCGAATTTTCGTGGGTTGCGGGCAGCGAAGAGACGGAAGTGATCGAATACATTGAAAACGCCTATTGGGAGGATACGGGGAAATCTTTGGATTTTGAGATCGCGTACCTGGGCGAGGATATGCAGACGAAACTTGCGAGCGAGCTTGCGGCGGGGTCGCAGGTGGATATCGTGATCTCGCACACGCGCGGCGGACAGGGCGTGGACGACAAACTCAAAGGGGAAGATTCGCACTATAATCTGTACGATGCGATCTATGATTACGCTCCGAATTTATACGAAGCGGTGAAAGGTGCGCCGTTGAATTGCATGACGACGGTGAATAACGACGTGGTGGGGATCCCGTCGGTGATCAGCCCGTACAAATTCGGCATCCTTGTGCGCAAGGATTACATGGAAGCGTGCGGGTACACGGACGATCCCGCAAAAGCGGGAACGCCTTTTAAAGACGGAAAAACGTACGAGCTTGTGGATAATCTGGACACGTTTGCGGATATGTGCCGCGCGATGAACGAGATCACGGGCAGCAGTTACGCGGTGACGGGCGCGGCGTGGGATCTGGAAAAGGTGCTGACGCTGGGCGCGTACGGCGACGCGGGGTATTTTTCCAGCGCGCTCGTGGAAGAGAACGGCAAAGAGCTGATCATGACGGGCGGGAGCACGCAGGCGTACAAAGAAGTTCTTTCCCTCGAATACGAATGGGCGACGACGGGCGTCATTTCCAAGGACGGCAATTCCATTCTTTTGGAAGAAGGGGAATCCATCTTTATTTCGGGCAAAACGGGCGTTTTTGTGCTGGATCCTACCATTCAGCACCTGATCAAAGTGGCGCGGATGACGAAAAACAATGATCCGGACGCGGAGTTCACGGTATTGGGGCCGCTGAAAGCGCACAAGGACAGTTCGGACGATCAAAAGGGTTTCATGCGCAACCCGACGGCGACCTTTGCGGCGGCGATCACGGGATCGAGTACGTACGTAAAGGAGATCATGGGCTTTCTGAACTGGGTGTATGCGAGCGAGGACAATTATAATCTCTGCCGTTACGGCGTGGAAGGCGAGCACTGGGTCGACAACGGCGACGGGACGTATTCCTATCCGGAGGGAAAGGAAAGCTATGCGACGGAAGCGCCCTATTCGGGGATCCTGACGCTGGTGGAAAACCAGAACATGAGCAACCTGATCTATGACGGGTACACGGAAGAGGAACTGCATTGGATCAACGATATAGCGGGCAATCCCGAAAATTATATTGACAACGATGTCATGGATTATCTGTTTGTTTCGACGGACAGTTACAATACGATCACGGCGAATGCGGGCGCGACGCTGTACCAGATGGCGGTAGACGCATGGACGGGCAAGACGGATCCTCTGTCGCTTACGTCGGGCGGGGTTACGGTCTTTGATTCGGTCGCTTCGGCGTACAACCGCGCGACGCTGGAAGTGCAGGAATATTACACGACGCAGTACAAGACCATGAAGGCACAGAGGGAGCTGGAACTGCAATGACGGCGTGGATCGTCTTTCTGGTGTACATGGAGATCTATTCCGCGGGCGTGATGGTTCTGGCAAAAAAATGCGGGATGCAAAGATACGGGTTGTGCCTGATCCCGTTTGTTTCCTTCTTTTTTGTCGATCGTATCCTGGGCGGATTCAGCGTATGCGGGATCCGCGTCAGGAGCATGGGGAAGCTCGTGGTAAAACTTGTGATCGTCTGCCTGTTTGCGACGGTGTATGCTTATTGGGGACTGGCGCATCTGGCGGCGGACGACAGTGCGCCGCTCGTGCAGGTCATGTGGGTACCGGCGGCGTTCAGCATGGTGGTATTCTGGCTCGCGACGGTGTTTTCGGCGGTGCGTATCCTGTTTTTGCTCCGCGCGAGTTTTCGTCTGGACTGGCTGGTCTGCGCATTGTTCGTGACCGTGCCGTTCCTGTTTATGTTCGTGCACAACCGCGGGGAGCGGTTTGTGCAGAGCGCGGCGCAAAGCGCCTGAAATCTTTTATTCATGGGGAGGAAATATGAAGTTATTAATCAAGATCCTGAGCGGGATGCTGGCTGTGTGCCTGCTTTTGGGGACGGCGGCCTGCACGCCCGCAGCCGATCCGAGCAACGGGGATGATACGGGGAATGAGCCCGGCCCGGGGGAAATCGAAACGCCGCTCACGACAGAGTATGTCGACAAAGTCAAATCGCCCGATTATCCGGAAATTTCGGATGAAATCGAGTATACGGTGTATTATTTTGATTCCGAAAACGGAAGCGATTCAAACAGCGGTCTGAGCGAATCGGCGCCGAAAAAGACGCTTTCCGAAGCGGAGCGTCTGATTTCGGCGGTGGAAGAAGAGGTGCCGACGAAGATCCTGTTCAAGGCGGGCAGTGAGTACGAAAACGACACGTTCACGATGACGGGGTTCAACGCGGCGGAGGAGTCTCCGCTCATCGTCAGCGTCTACGGACAGACGGAGGAGAACCAATACGTCAGGATTATCGGGCCGGAACTTGGAAACTGTGCGGAGATCAAGAGCGGAAACATCCGCGTAAGCTATCTGGAATGCACGTCGCCTTTGGGGTACCGCGGCATTCACGTCACTACCAACAAGGGCGGGGCGATGAAAAACGTCGTCGTATCCGACTGCTATGTTCACGACATCAACTACGATCTGGAGGGCATCACGCTGCCGGAAGGGGATGAAATGCCCGATTCGGCGACGGTGCAGGAGATCTGCCCGAACGGCAGGTTTTCCTACAACTGCGGCGGCATCATATTCGAGGCGGATACGCCAAAAGCGAAGGGTGCAAGCTGGTACGAAAATGTATGGATCGACAACAACCGCATCGAGCGGGTGGCGCGCACGGGGATCTGGGTATTTTCCAACTGGGCGCAGCGTCCGGGCGTGGACTGGGGCAGAAACCCGTATTATGACGACGAAACAAACTGGTTCCATCATTCCAATGTCAACATCCGCGGCAATTACCTCTCGCATACGGGCGGCGACGGGATCATCCTGGGCGTGACCGTGGGCGGATTCATCGAATACAACACCTGCTATCATGCGCAGTACCTGGGCAGGGCAAATTATTACTGCGCGGCGATCTGGTCGCATTCGTGCAAGAACCTCGTATTCCAGTACAACGAAGCGGCGTACACGCATACGGGTTACGACGGGCAGGGATTCGATATCGATATCGGAAATTCAAACATTCTGTTCCAGTACAATTACAGCCATCACAACGACGGCGGCGGACTGCTCTGCTGTCATACGTCCACGAACATCGCGCAGTACGATAAGGACGGCAATCTCGTCCTGGACGAAGACGGACTGCCCATCATCGAAAAGAAATTTTCCGACTGGTCAAACGTCATCGTGCGCAACAATGTGTTTGCGGACAACGACGTGGCGGATCTCATTCTGAGCGGGCCGGTGCGCGATGTATGGTTTGAGAACAATACGGTCATCAAGAGCGGCATCATCGAGAACGAGAAGATCGTCGATTCGAAAGATTTCGGCGGAACAAGAATGCCGGGCGAAAACTTTAATTTCTCCAACAATATCTTTTTCAGCAGGCAGGAGAATTCGGCGCGGTTTGCGATGGAATTCACGGCGTCCTACTACATTGACAACAACGTTTATTACGGATTCGGGGACGAATTCGAAGCGTATATGCGCGACGAGATCGGCGAGAAGAATTATATAGAGGCGGATCCGGGATTTGCGTCGGATCTTGCGGCGCAGAAGGGGTATGAGAATGCGAAAGTGTTCGTACCTACGAACACGGCGCTGTTCAGCAACGCAAAGACGCTGGAAACCATGCTCAAATACGATTTTGCGAATACGGACGTGGAAGGACAGCATTATTACGGCGCGTTCGGCAAAGCGGCGTAAACGCGGATATGGGAGGTAAAGAATGAGAAAGATCTATCTGTACATAGCGGCGTTTCTTCTTACTCTGGCGATGGCGGCGGGGTTTGCCGCGTGCGGAGATAAGGAGAATGAAGGAGGATCGGGATTTGCGCTTGCGGAAGGGGCGAACATGGTCTGGCTGGACCGCTACGAGGAAGCGGAAGTCGCTCTGGCGAGCGGCGACGCGGCGGCTCTGGACTGGTCGTCGGCGAACGAGTCGGTCGTAACCGTTGATAAGGGGCTTCTGATCGCGCAGGGCGAAGGGGAAACGATAGTCACGGTAACGGACGGCAGCACATCGGCGGAAATCTCCGTCAAGGTGCGCGATTCGGGCATCAAACCGAGGTTTTCATTCCGCGAAACGGACGCGTTTTTGAACGTTTCGACGGCGTTCCCGAACACGATCACCTACAACGATAAAATTTACACGCCCGAACTGGATTACACGATCACCTTTGAAGACGAGACGTATGCGACCTATGCGGACGGGCAGATCACGGGGCTGAAGCTGGGCAGTACGTCTGCGGACATATCGGCGCAGTACAAGGGGCTGACGCTGGAAGCGACGATTACGGTCAACGTCAAGGAACCTTTGAACCTTGAGTTTGCGGCGGACGAGATCGAACTGTACAACGTGGAAGGAAAATTCGGCGAAGCGGAACTGGACGCGAAGGCGCTGTATCTGGGCGAAGAAGTGGCGGATGCGGCGATCTCTTACGAAGCGATCGAGGGAGCGGAGTGCGTATCCATCCAGGACGGCGTGCTTTATGCGGAGAAAGAGGGCACAGCGATCGTGCAGGCGTCCTATACGGACGGCGGGCATACGGCGCAGGCATTTCTCGGCGTGACCGTACATCCGAATTATATTGAAACGTCGTATGAAAACGTAAGTTTCCATGACATCATATGGGCGGAAACGGACGAAACGATCGGCGGGCGCACGGGCGTTACCGAATACAAAGCGGGTGCGGACATCACGCCGAACACCTGTTTCGACCACCGCGTGGTGGAAGCGCATTCGGGCGATAAACTTCTCGACCTGTATGCGGACGGATACAGATATTTTGCGTATGATCTGTACTATACGAGCAATCAGAATCTGATGATCGGCTGCGGCGCATTCACGTCATGGCTTTCGGTGGGCGACTATTTCCGCAAGGATTATTTCAAGATCATTTCGGACGGAAAAGTTACCAACACGCTTGAAAAGAACACATGGATGACGATGGTGTACGATCTGAAAGCGCTGTGGATGATGGACATGGGCAAGACGGCGGATTTCTTCTTCTTTGTGAACGACGCGACGACGTCGCAGTACATCCCCGACGTGCGTTTCTATCTGGATGACGCGTTCATTCCGGATGAAAATCTTGTTTACGAGGACGAGGGGGATTACGTACAGGCGACGAACGACGAGTTTGACGTAATGGTTCCCGTTTCGAAGAATTACAGTATGGATACGGGACTTCCCTCGACGGTGGTGGATCCCGAAGAAGTTCCGCTGTACGGATTGTACGGCGAAAGCGTGGGGGGAAGAAACGGCGTTTACCGCTATGAAACGCGGAATACGGACGGCTGGCTGAATTCGCTGATCGTGGCGACGTCGATGAACGAAACGTACGACGACAGTATGTATGCGCTCAACAGCCGCGGATCCTATCTCACGTTCGATATTTATCCCGAGCAGGGCGAAACGCTGGTATTCCGCATGAATTATCTTGCGAATACGGCGACGGTCAAAGTGGGTTCAACCAATCTCGGGCAGTTTGACGGCTGGCTGTGCGTTATCCGCGACGGAAAGGTGCAGAACACGATCGAAGCGAACGTATGGCAGACGGTATGTATCGCATACAGTGACAATTATTCGGAAGATGCGATCGGCGGTTCCATCACGTTCTCGGCGGAGGAAGAGGGCAGCGTCGTGTACATCGACGACGTGCGCTATCGCAAAAACGGCGACTTTATTCCGACGGAATACGCGGAGGAGGCGTATGCGCCCGTCCTTGACAAGACTTCGGCAAACATTTCGCTCGAACGCGTGACGACGGGATCGTTCAAGGGCGCGTACCTGTACAAGGACGGCGAGAGTTCGGCGAATGCGGAAAACGGGCTGACGTTCAAACAGCTGATCGGTTCGGACGGCGCGGCGGGCGAGTTCTACCGAGACGGTTATCAATATATCCGTGTTCAGGTTTATTTTGCGGAGAACGTTACGTCGCTGGTGCTGAGCGTTTCGGGCGGCGGACTGAACGAATATACGAAAGAGATCGTTTTGGGCGAGACGTTTGAAGGGATCCCCGTATTTACCGAAGCGGGCGTACAGGCGACGGTGCTTTCGGCAAAGACGTGGTACGAATTGTATATACCCGTAACGTATGACGGGCAGGTAACGGGCGAAGCGGACGTGCGCCTTGGCACAAAGGGCGGAACGGCGGCGGCACCTGCGTCGGTGTACCTGAAAAACGTGAGCTTTGAAGTGAGCGTGCAGACGCCGTATCTGCGCGAAGGAACGAGCGGCGTGTCGCTGGCTCTGGAGACGGAAGGGACGTTCAAGGGAACCTGGAAATATGTCAACCGCACGAGCGGCGAAGAAGAGGGCGAAGGCCAGAACTGGGGCGAGAGCGGCGTATTGTTCAGCCGCGTCACGAAGTCAGACGGAAGCGGGCCGGATGCGTTCTTCACCGAAGGCTACCATTGGATCAAAGTGGATATCTACGCGGCGGAAAACGTGAATTCCATTTCCGTGCGTTCGACGGCGGACAGGAATTATACCTCTTATTGGGAACGTCAGATCGGAGTCGGCGCGTCGCTGTATAACTTCTCTCTGTACCTGTTCGACGGGTCGGAGCGCGTGGACCGTTTTGAACGGAATACCTGGTATACCCTGTATATTCCCGTGGATTATTCTTCGCTGGATATCGGTTATGTTTACATCATGCTCTACACCAACGGCGGCAGCAGTGCGGCGCCTGCGGTGATGTATCTGAAGAACATCGAGTATGTCAAAGATTTCGATATGCCTGCGCTTGTGATGGACGACGGTACGCCGATCGGCCGCACGAACGACGGCTGGGATACGTATGTGTCCGTGGAAGAGGTCACGAGCGGCGAATTTGCAGGCGCGTACGAGTATGTCAACAGGTCGGGCGGGCAGGACGCAGATGCGGTGAAAAACAACTGGGGCGAGAGCGGCGTCTACTTCTATAACGTCGTGAACCCGAACAACAGCGATATCGGAACTTTCTTTACGGACGGTTATAAATGGCTGAAAGTTCCCGTGTATTTCGTGAGCGGCGCGGATACTTTCTCGATCAGCGTTCATGCGGACCGCAATCTTACGCTTTACTGGCCGCAGCTGATCCCGATCGGCGAACCTATCTCCGAAAGTTTGAAAGGGCAGGTATACGCGATCGACGCGGACGGCAACCGTGCGGAGATTATCGAAGCGGGCGAGTGGTACGATTTGTATATCCCCGTGGATTACAGCAGTACCGACGTAGGGTTTGCCTATGTCAACATTTACACGAACGGCGGCACGGTAGAAGAGCCTTCCGTCATGTATGTAAAGACAGCGGAGTTTTTGGAAAGCTATACCGTTCCCGAATATCCTGAGCAGGAAGAACCTGCAGATCCGAGCGTGGGAAATCTGTACGTGCGCGATGAATACAAGGCGGCGGGACTGAATGTAGAACAGGATGCGGAGGGTATGTGGACGTATACAAGCCCTCTCGGCGGGCTGGACGGCACGGATGGCGCAGACCTGTATTATGGCGAAGCGGGCGTGTTCTTTATGGAAATTTCTTCCTCCGGCACCTTCTTCACGAACGGATACAGGCTCATCCGCCTG
>USSJ01000015.1 GCA_900557285.1 uncultured Clostridia bacterium
TGTATGTGCCTGATGGGGTGTGAAAGCAAAGGTGAAAGCACCCTTCTTCGCGGCGCGGAAAACGCGGTGGAGCTTTCCTATGAGGACGAGACGGAAGGGTTGGCGCGGATTTTAGAAAAAACGGAAAAATTTGCCGTAGCTTTTGCGGATGCCGCTTTTCAAGAATATGCGGAAGGAATGTTTGAAAAGGGTCAAAATTTCGCCGTGTCGCCCGTATCGGTGTTTATGTCGCTCTCTTTGGCGGCGGAAAGCGCGGCGGACAAAACGCGGGAGGAGATCTTGTCCGCATTGAATCTTTCCTATACGGAACTTTCTTCCGATTTTGAGTATCTGTACTCTGCCTTGAACAGGGAGTATGTATCGGGAATCGTGCGGCTGAGTAATTCCGTATGGGTCAACGAGGGAACGCAGGTGCGGCAGGATTGCTTAAATTCACTTGCCGAAAAATTTTTCTGCACTTCCTTTTCGGCGGATTTTGCCGGCAACAATCAAGCCGCCAACGATGCGGTGCGTTCTTTTGTGAAAGAACAGACGAACGGACTCATCGATAAGGATTTTCAGCTCTCCGCCGATACGTATTTTGCGCTCATCAACGCACTGTATTTGAAAGATTGCTGGAACACGTCCGGAAACGACCTTTCCTTTACGGAGAAAGACTATACTTTTACGGGCGAAGACGGAAAGACGATGACGCAAAAGTTTTTGCAGGGTTATTATAATACGGGCAGAGTGGTCGAAGGGGAGGATTTTACCACTTTTTATACGGCAACCAATGCGGGATTTAAGATTCAATTTCTTTTGCCGAAAGACGGGTATTCGGTCTCAGACGTCTTTACGGAAGAAAATTTGGCATTTGTAGGGCAACTGGAAGATTATAACGCCATCGATACGGAAAATAAAATCCGTTATGAGACCCGCTGCCTTTTCCCTGAATTTCGCGCATCCTTTGATCAGGATATCATTAAAATTCTGCGTTCGTTCGGAATTGACAAGTTGTTTGATCCGCAAGCCTGCGACCTTTCTTCCCTTATGGAAAAGACGAGCATGGAAAAGGGAAATGCGTATTGTTATAGTTTGCAGCACGTTACAGAGCTTGCTGTCGATAAAAAAGGGATCGAGGGCGCAGCGGTAACGGTTATGGCCGACGGGTCGGAATCCGTCGATGAGTTTACCACGGTGCAAGAGGAATTTGTTGTGGATAGGTCGTTCGGTTTTATCCTTTCCGACCGATACGGAACAACTCTGTTTTCCGGCGCGGTGCAGGCGGTATGATCGGATCCGGAACAATTTCAAAAGAGGTGTGTGCATGGCATATCTGGAACTGAAAGATTTAAGCAAGATTTATGCGGAGGAGGGAGCCGTCAGCGTCGGGATACGGAAAGTGCCCTTGGCGTTCGATAAGGGCGAGTTCGTTACGATTACAGGCAAAAGCGGTATGGCGGTTGTCGTGGCTGTATATGAGAGTATCCCATTCTTCGGGATAATCGGTCACGATGAAAAAGTCGTAAAGTTCTCCGAACTTGGTATGTTCGTGCGTTATGGCATATACTTTCGGAGTATTTCTCCGCGCAGTTCATTCCGAACGATTTGCCGTATGCCTCAAAGTCAAAGAAGTCGATGAGATCGTCGTTGATCTTTCTCGCACAGCTTGCAAACAGTTCTTTGCCGTAATCTTCCCAGTCATAGCCTTGATAGATGTAAATGTCATCGTTCCAGTTTTTGCCGTGCGTTTCCACTTTTTCGATAAACTCCCGAAGGGAGCGTACTTCCAGATAGGCGCAGAGGGCGGAACAGAGATATTCGTTTTCCAGAACGCCGCTTTCTTTGAGCGATTCAAAAAGTTCTTTGGGACTTATATAGTCCCAGTTTTCACGGTCGAGGGGGAGACCTTCGATGTCCTGGATAAAGAGTTCTTCGTCGATGCGGAAAGTTCAAAACCTTGCCTTTTGAGTTCTTTTACGATCTCTTCCCAGTCTTCGTAACGGGAGAGGGTAAAATAAGAGGATCCCAACGCCCGCTCGTTGCAGGCAGTGTAGGATCCCCAGGAACCGATGACGATCTTGATTTCGTCTTTCATTTGTTTTTCTCCTTGTAATTCGGATTGTTTTCGCAGGTATCGTCGTCGGTATCGTCGTCGTAGTGTCCGCAATCGCCGTTGCAGCGGTTTGCTCTGTCGCAGTATTCATAATGCTTGCAGTTCATGCAGGTTTTCTTGCTGTTTTGCTCGCAGGGTCTCATTCGTTTACCTCCTCAGATTTGTCAAGATATTGGTTATCGTTTTGTTCCTCTTCCCAATAGAACAGGGGATCTGTATCGCCGCATCTTCCGTCGCATAATTCATATAAAATGCAGTTTTCGCAAAGGTTATCCATTAATCTGCCTCCTCAAAATCGTCAATGTGGATGTGTTCTTGTCCCGCGATGCCGTATTCAAAGTACAGACCGTTTTCATCGGTGAACAGGTCATAATCCGAAACGCTGATCTTGCCGCACTTGGTAACGGCGATTATGATCTTGTTTCCTTCTACGGCTACGACGGTATTTTCTCCGTCAAAGAACTGGAATTCTTTCAGATAAAATTTGTCCATAAAGTGCCTCCCTAATCGATGAGTTTATACCAGATCGAGTATTCGAATTCGATCTCTCTCTTTTCGTAACCGGTGCAATCGCCGCTTCCGTTTTTCGTTTCAAACTCAACTTCGCGGATCTCGTAATGTGCGCCTTTGTATTCGCCGTTGCGGCTTTGGATGGCATGGCAGTTTTTGATGCAGTCTTCAAACACGCGGATATACGCGTTTCCTTTTTGACTGACGCAGGCGATGATGAGATCTTTCTCGGTGATAAAACCGATACCGGGCAATTTGTTGTTTCCGAACTTATTGAATCTGGAAACGGAGTAAACAACTTTCTTCATTTGGAACAACCTCCGAATTTTGTTTTTGCCTTTTTTCGGCGGAGACGGAGGAGCATAGGCCGGTAGGGAACCGAAAAGTACAGATACGGGGTGTAAAAGAAACAGACGGAGGGGAATCTATGGATTTTTTATTATAAAAGGAGTCTTCCAATGGGCGTTCAGTTCAGGTTTGACACACTCCACCAAGTGCAACCTCAGATGAACTCATAAAAGAGGACATCAGAGGTTGTTTTTTATGCAATGCATTTGATTTTATATTCGCAGGAAACGGTCTCTTTCGGGATGTAGGATTTTTAGGGATAAGTTCAAAAATGCTTTTTGTCGAATAAAAAATAAAATCCTGATGATCTTGATCATCAGGATTTTTTATATAGCAGGGTGAATCAGTTTTCGGGAAGGTTGAAAATAAGGTTGGTATTTTTTTCAAAATTCATTTCCGAACGGGAATCGCGCAGGCGTTTTCTGTACTGAGAAGGGGAACAGCCTATATGCCTCATGAATTGCTTGCTGAAATTCTGATTGTTTTTGTAGCCGACCTGAATGTAAATTTCGGCAAGGGAGATATCGGTGCGTTCTATCAGCTGTTTTGCTTCCTGAATGCGCAGATAATTGATATAATTGTTGACAGTCATTCCGAACTGTTCCGTAAACAGGCGGTTGAGATAGTTGAGGGAAATACCTGCGCTCTTTGCTACCTGTGCGCAGGGAAGTTCGCGGTGATAATTGAGATTGATGTAGTCGATTGCCTTGCGCAGATATTTGATACCGCTGTGCAGGGAATACTGCTGCGTATAAAAATCTTTACCGATCGCGAAAAAAATGGCGGAAATGAGCAGATCAATGAAATTGTCGTGTTCAAACTTTGCGTCTTCCAGGCATTTTTGCAATTCATGGAGCATGGGGGCAACGTGTCTGGAATCGGAAAGCTGAATTACTTTCTGTTCTTGTGAAAACAACGCTTCGACGTATTTATCGCAGGAAATCAGATGCCTCAAAGAGTATTTCAGTCCGGATATTGCTTCGGGAACGAGTTTTAATTCGATACTGAACACGAGAGATTCGCTCTCGCCCGTGCGTATGGTATGCGGCACGCCAGTATCGATCAGGATGTAATTGTTGGAATAAAGGGTGCGTTCTTTCCAGCTGTTGTTGTCCGAATAGATCAATGTCAGTTCCCCGTAATAAACGTAAAGGATTTCCAGACGGTCATGACTGTGGGTATAGTTGAATTTATAGTTTCGCCAGGTGTTTGAGGAACAGTAGGTTACTTTGATCCACGAATTCCAGTTGTTTTTATTGAAAAATGATTGTTCTGACAAAACTTCATCCATCCTGTATTTTTTAAATATTATAACATTGACGGACAAAATTGTCAATGTTTGTTTGATTTTGTTTATATAAAATCAAGGAAATGAATGTAAATCAAAATTTCGCTCTTGACGGAAAAGTATTCTCATGTCATAATGCTTTTGTCGCGAGGGAGGAGAAGCAGATAGTATGATACAGCTCAAACTTGCAAATTCACTGCAAAAGCTTTGGAACGAAGATCTTCCAGCGCAAGCGTGCGGAAAGCTTGTTGGTTTCCAGAATGAGGTATTGGGCATTCAGCTTGCCGTCAAAAATACGGGTGTTCCTGCGGATTGCCGTTTTGAGATCCGTTCGGCATTGCCGATTACCATGAGAAAGGTGGGATATGTTCCCGGAGAATTTACATACCATCCTGACAGCGATGATTATGTTATAGCGAAAGATCTGCATCTTTTCCCCGATCCGCTGATACCTTTTGATGAAAAAAATTTTGTATTGAAAGGCAATTGTGTCAACGTTTTTTGGATCACGGCAGGCAACGGGGAAAGTGTTGCTGCGGGAGAATACCGCACGGAAATTTTTCTAATGACGCAGAAGGGAGATTTGCAGGGGCAGATCTCTTTTGAAATCTGCATAATGAAAGGGGAGCTTCCGGCAACCGATCTTGCCGTGACCGACTGGCTGCATTACGATTGTATTTGTAATTATTATCATATCAGACCTTTCGGGAAAAAGTTTTGGGAACTTACGGGTACGTTTATAGGGACCGCGGTACGTCACGGGATCAATACGGTGTATGTGCCTTTGTTCACGCCGCCGCTGGATACGCAGGTAGGCGGAGAACGCACGACGGTACAGCTTATCGATATAAAAAAAGAAGGCAACAAATATAACTTCAATTTTTCGCGTTTGGAAAAATTTCTTTCTTTTGCCGAGATGTTGGGGGTACGATACTTTGAATTTTCCCATTTGTTCACGCAATGGGGAGCGCAGGCAGCACCCAAGATCGTAGCGGAAGAAGACGGCAAAACGAAGAAAATATTCGGTTGGGAAACAAAAGCGGACGGTGCGGAATACACGGCTTTTCTGGAAAGTTTTTTGCCGCAACTGGGGGCTTTTTTAGAGAGAAAGGGATTGAAAGAAAGGGCGTTTATTCATATCTCGGACGAACCCAGCGAATATTGGCTGAAAGATTACACGGCACGGCGAGCGCTTGTCAAGCGGCTGCTGCCGGATTTTACTCATATTGATGCACTCAGTGAGATCGCGTTTCTTGAAAAGGGGCTTGTCGATATTCCTGTTGCGGCGACGGACAGTGCGGAACAGTTTGCAAAGAGCGGCAGAGAATACTGGGTGTATTATTGTTTTCCGCAATGCAGAAACTATCTTTCCAACCGCATGATGAATATGCCCTCCGAGCGCACGCGCATCATCGGGATGCAGTTATACCGCAACGGAGCGAGAGGGTTTTTGCATTGGGGCTATAATTTTTATAATACTGCGCTTTCGCGCAGGAGTGTCGATCCGTTTTTTGAGACAGATGCGGGCGGATCATTTCAGTCGGGTGACAGTTTTATAGTTTATCCCGGAGAGAAAGGAGCGATCGATTCTCTGCGATTGGAATCATTCAGGGAAGGAATGCAGGATTACAGGGCTTTGCTGCTATTGGAAAAGTATGCGGGCAGGGAAAAAGTTCTCGCGTTTCTGCATGAAGAGGGGATCGACGGATTCACACAATATCCGCACGGGCATGAGAAATTTCTGGCAGTCAGGCAGAAGCTCAATGAACTGATTGCGGACTGCATGAAATAAGGGCATCGGAGGATATGAAAATGGCAGTGACAGAATTCGGAGGGTTTCGGTTTAAGTTAAGCGAGGGAGAAAGGGCGAGTATTCTTTTGCCTCGCGGGGAGAGTCCCATAGCGGAAGCAGTGCTTACGGGGCAGAACAAGATCAGCCGTGACGGAAAACGTATTCCCACGGCGGAAGGCTCGGCATTATTATATAAGGGACACAGACTTTGCGGCGATTTTTTGGAGATTGTACAGGAATCGGAAATATTGCGGTCCGTGGTCACCTTTGAAAAGTTTCCGGACAGCAATGCGATACGTGTGTTTCAGAGTATTGAAAACCGGACGCAGGAAGAAATACGGGTCAGTCAGGTCAGTTCTTTTGTTCTTTACGGGATGGACGGAAATTCCATCCATGATCTGAAAAGAACGCATTTGTACCGTTTTTTCAACAGCTGGCATTGTGAATGCCAGCCACAGCGATACAGTTTGTTTGACGCAGGGCTTTACAGCGGCGGACATGCCAGTTTTCGCAGGGTATACGGTTCGAACAAGGGCGGGTGGTCTACGAAAGAAGAACTGCCGCAGGCAATTATCGAACATGCGGAAGACGGAAGTTACACTATGTTTGAGATCGAAAGTCCGAACAGCTGGTATTGGGAGATCGGAGAATGCGGACAGGGTGTTTATCTGTATACGGGCGGAGCGGACGCATGGGATCATGAATGGGAAGTGCGGTTGTCGCCCGGTGAAAAGTACAGCACGCCTGCGACGGCGATCTGTACGGGGATGACGCTGAACGATACTGTTGCAGAAATGACAAAATACAGAAGGCATCTGCTCAATGTATGTTCTGCGGACAAAAATCTTCCTGTGGTGTTTAATGAATATATGCATCTTTCGTGGGACAGTCCCACGGAAGAGCGAACACATCGCATGGCACCCGTAGCTGCGGATCTTGGCGCAGATATTTATGTCATTGATTGCGGCTGGCACAACGAAGAGGACGGGGAAGTGATCTATCCCTATGTCGGACAGTGGAAAGAGAGCAAAAAGAGGTATCCGCACGGTATTGCCCGCACGATCGAATACATTCATTCGTTAGGCATGAAGGCGGGCCTATGGATGGAACCGGAAGTTGTGGGACAACTGTGTGAAGAGATGATTTCAGTTTATCCTGCGGATGCGTGGATGTGCCGTGACGGTGTTCCCGTTGTGGTCGGAGGCAGGAGATTTCTCGATTATCGTTGCAAAGCGGTTGTAGAGTACATGGACGCCGCCGTTGACAGGATCGTGACTGAATACGGGGCGGATTATCTGAAATTCGATTACAATCAGGACTGCGGTGCGGGTACGGATGCAGGCGGAGAAAAAGCGGGGCGCGGGTTGGAACTCGCGACGGAAGCTTTTCTGAAATGGGTAGACGGCTTGCGCAGCAGGTATCCGGACATCATTATCGAAGGCTGTGCGAGCGGCGGGCAGAGATTGGACTACCGTACCACGGCGGAATGGTCGCTTGTTTCCAGTTCCGATCAGACGGATTACCGCAAATACCCGTGGATCGCGGCAAACATTCTTGCGGGAGTGCTTCCTGAACAGGCAGGAGTATGGAGTTATCCCGTGGACAGTTGGGTAAAGGGGTTCAGTCCCACGGAAGAATGGGTGCATAAACACATTTCCGATGAAACGGTTGCCATGAACATGGTCAACGCTATGCTGGGCAGAGTGCATCTTGCTTCACACGTCGAACTTCTGACGGAGGGGCAGAAGGAGATCGTCCGTGAGGGGATTGCCTGTTCGAAAAAGATTGCCGCGGCAAAAACGCGGAGCGTGCCGTGGTTTCCGAAAAAATTTGCAAGATTCGGTGACAAAAGTGCCGCAGGCGGTTTCATTGCGGACGGAATGTTGTATCTTGCCGTTTGGAATACGGGCGGCAGGGACAGCGTGAGCGTCGATCTCGCTTCGCTTTCACCGCAGACCTGCAAGGTTATTTATCCGCTATCGCTGCCGACTGAATTCGGACTGTCGGCGGGGAAACTTACTGTAAAATTTCCCGCAAGGTATGCGGCTCGGTTTTTTGTGCTTTCTTTGGGGGTAAAAAAATAAGGAGGAAAGGAAAAATGAACGATGCCGTCAGTGAAAGAACGGAAACGTATGCAAAGCAAAAAAAAGCACCGCTTTCAGGGCTTTCCAAAAAATTTTCGGGGAAAAAGCGGACACAGACGATCTTCCTGTTCTGTATGCTGGCTTTGCCTGTCCTGCAGTGGATCATTTTTTGGCTTTACGTCAATCTGCAATCCATTGTGCTTGCATTTCAGGATCCGCAGGGCGCTTTCACGTTTTCAAATTTCGCTTCGTTCTTCGACGAACTGACCGTAACGACGGGCAAGACGATAGGGGTAGCGGTCAAAAACACAATGATCTATTTCGGGGTAGGAATTCTGATCCAGCTTCCGGGCGCTCTGGTCATTGCATACTTTTTGTACAAACGTATCTGGTTTTACCGCGCTTTCCGCATTGTCTTTTATTTGCCGGCTATTATTTCGGGAGTGGTGATGGTAGCGGCATACAGAAGCCTGGTCGACCCGAGCGGACCTTTGGAGGCGTTGATGTCGGCGCTGGGCGGGCATATGCCTCCCGAGGGATATCTTACCAGACCGCAGACGGCAACGATGATGATCGTTATTTATGTCGTTTGGACAGGTTTTGGCGGGAATATGCTTCTTTTTGGCGGTGCCATGTCGCGCGTTCCCGTTGATGTTCTCGAATCGGCGCGGCTGGAAGGCTGCGGCCCGCTGCGTGAACTTGTGCAGATCATTCTTCCGCTTGTGTGGCCCACGATCTGCACGATGCTGATTTTTACGTTTACGGGTATCGTCAATTCTTCGGGGCCTATCCTGTTGTTTACCAACGGCGATTATGAAACGACGACCATCAATTTCTGGATCTTCCTGAAAGTGTACGGTCAGCAGGGCAACGGTGCCGGCGGGGAATTTGGTGTGGTTTCGGCAACGGGCTTGTGTTTTACGGTGGTCACCGTTCCGCTGATTCTGTTTGTGCGCTGGCTGTTGGAAAAAGTTCCCACGGTGGAATATTGAGGAGGGGATAATGATGTTTTCATTTTTATCATCCAAAAAACAGACGACTGTTTCCGTGTATGAAACGGAGCGCATGCGTAAGATCCTGGAAGAGCGCGCTTCGGCAAAAGTTTCCAAAGAGGCGTCTATCCTGAGTAAACGCAACAAAAAGGAAAAGGTGCTTTTTGCGGTCGTATTCGTTTTGTTTGCGTTGTATGCACTTTCGTTGATCTTCCCTTTTCTGTACATGTTCATGAATTCGCTCAAATCTTCCAACGAATACCTGTTGCAGGATTCGAACCTTACATTCCCCAAAGAGTGGTTGTTTTCCAATTATATTTCGGCTTTCACCGAGATGGAGGTAAAAAACTCGATCGGGGAGTCCATCTATTTTCCGATGATGTTTGTCAACAGTGTGTGGTACTCGCTGCTTTGTACGGTGAGTGGTGTGTTTGCAAGCGCCCTTACAAGTTACTGTGTGGCAAAGTATAATTTCAAATTGCGCGGGGTGTTGTACGGGCTTGCTATTTTTTCGATGACGATCCCCATAGTCGGAAATACGGGTTCTTTTTTCAAGCTGATCAATCAACTTGGTTTGTACAATTCTCCGCTGTACGCGATCGCCGCAAATTTCGGAGGGTTCGGGTTCAATTTTCTTGTCCTGTACGGTTTTTTCCGGTCCTTGTCATGGAGTTATGCCGAGGCGACTTTCATAGACGGCGGCGGACATGCAACCGTGTTTTTCCGTATCATGCTGCCGCAGGCATGGCCTGCCATGTTTACGCTGTGCATCATGGCGTTCATTGGGGCGTGGAATGATTACATGACTATGATTTTGTATCTGCCGGATTTCCCCACCATTGCATCGGGGCTGTATAAGGTGCAAAGTTCCATACAGCGCGGGGACGGCGGAGAATATCCGGTCTATTATGCGGCTCTGCTCATCGCGTGTGTGCCGATCATTGCATTGTTTGCGGCGTTTTCAGATATTATTATGTCAAACTTTACCATCGGCGGGCTGAAGGAATAAGCGCCTGCCGGGATGATTTTCAGAAAAAAAGGAGGAATAGAAATGAAAAAATTATGCAGTCTGTTGCTTGTCGGTGCGCTTGCCGCCGCAACGTTTTCGTTTGCCGCCTGCGCGAAAAAAATTCCAGATACAGAAGACTTTTTGCAGGTGTACTGCGTCAATTTCGGGTATGGTACCGATTGGGTGGATGCTGTTGCCGAAAAGTTCTTTGCGCAGGATTGGGTACAGGAGAAGTATCCGGGTGCCAATATAAAAGACAATTATGCGTTGCAGGTGGAAGATGATCAGGGCTACGGTTCCACGCGTCTTTCCAACCCGTCGACGAATACATTTGATCTTATGTTCGATATGTGGTTGCAGAGTTCGCTTATTCCCGGCGGGAATGCATTGGATCTGACCGATGCGGTTTACAATTCTCAGGTTCCCGGCGAGACTGATGCGGAAGGGAATCCTGTTCTGTTCAAGGATAAAATGAAGGATAGTTTCGTGGAGATGAATCGTTATCTGAACGTAAACGATCCCGACAGCGAACAGTATTTTTCTGTTTCGTGGGCGGACGGTATGAACTCGATCATTTACAATGAAGCGAATCTGAACAGTCTGTATGCAAAGCATCCCGAACTTAATAAGGAGGCGGGAGAAACGCCCAACACCACAGACGAACTGATTGCTGTTTGCCGTGCGCTCCGCGAGGATTGGGATAATGCGCATACCGGTCAGTATGAATGGCAGGACGGAGGTTTTGCCTTTTATCAGTCCAAGGACGACACTTATCTGACCAATCTTTTCAATGTTTGGTGGGCGCAGTACGAAGGGACGGCAGGATTTGAGGATTACTGGAACGGTATTCCCACCAATTCCATTACGGGAGAGCCTGAACTTTCTGTGTTCTCCACGCACGAAGGGCGTTATGAGGCACTGGAAACCATGCGCAGTCTGTTGCGGTATCACGGCAATTCATACAGCGGCAGCGACAGGAACGGGGTTTCTTACAGTTCCATAGACAGCGGCAACGGCGGGTATCTCGATCCGAACGGCTGGGCAAACGGATTCAAACAGGTACAGACAAAGTTCCTGAACAGTCCTTCGCTGGAAGAGGGAGGCTGGCTGTTCAATGCCAACGGCGACTGGTTTGCTTCTGAAAT
>USSJ01000016.1 GCA_900557285.1 uncultured Clostridia bacterium
TAAATTTTTACCTGAAAGCTCAACCGCCAGCAGCACGATAGCAACGATCAGCCAAAAGAAAGGCGATACGGATAAACTGGAACTCATAATGCTCATCGGGAAAAAATACAGCAAAAATCGAAATGCCGCTTTCGCCAGATTCTGTTCTTTTTCGTCGGCAGCCTTCCGGGCATTACAAAGCGCCGCCCGCATGAGAGAAAAATATCCGACCAACAAAGCGATAAAAACAACAAAGCCGAATTCGGCAAGTATTTCCAAAAACCAAAAATGCGGGTTGATCAATCTTCCCTCGTACAATACACCTTCAATCGGAACAAAAGAATTTCCCGGCCCTGTACCGAAAAATAAGTAATATTCCGCATTTCTGAGAATATTCATCCAGATCTTGACACGCTCATCCTGTTCAAAAAATGATATCACGCTGTCCCATTTTAAGATCAGACCGATCATAAACAAAGCAAAAACAGCAAAGGCTGCAAACGTTTTGAACGTAGACCGTTTTGCGAGAAAAATATTGACAACAACGGCGATCGGGATGAGCAAAATACCCATGCGGCAGGAAACCAGAACCGTCACAACACAATATAATACAAAATAAGCAAGTTTAAAACAACCGCAAAAAATATTATGCTTTTCCCTGTAAAGCGCATCAAGCGACAGATTGATAAAAGGCATGAATGCAAACGCAGCAAAGACCATGTCGTTCGGATTGCCGAAGCACACGACCGGATAATGAATATACGGACGCGAAACGTAAGGCAAAAGATCCTCCCATCCTTCCGCAAAAAAATATCTGCCGGTAAGTCCCTCAAAGACACCCATAAGAAGGATCACGGTCATGATCCAGGCAATCAGCATCATCATTTTATAAAAGGATCTTTGCGTACGTATGAGCCGAAACAGAACGATGACCAGAAAAAAACCGTAAATATATCCGATCAACTGTTTGACAGCCGTCAGTTTTTCCTGCGCCCAAAACATCGTAAGACACCCGAAAAAAAGCATGATGGCAAAAAACAACAGCACTTTGATCATAATCGGCGAATATGCGCCATACTTTTGATCATTGATCAGCAAAAAAAGCACGACAAAAGGAAGGCAGATCCTGAACGGATACAAAGATCCGATCCCCGGAAATTCGATACCCGGTAATGCTGCCGCAAACAAAATCAAGATAAGAAAAACAGCCCATACAAGCGTATTAAATTGTTGCCGATTTATTGTCTTTAATTGCTGCATTATCCTCTATTAATTCCGTTATTTTGCGAGCCACTACTTCCGGCGAAAACCGATCCAGACAAAACTTGCGCAATGCCTGCGCGTCGTATTGACGGGAAAGCATTGTTTCCATCGCACAGACAAGCTGTCCCACATCGTCAACATCCACCAAAATTCCGTTGCCGTCATCGACAAAACTCTCGGGGCCGCCGCAACGCGTCGCTATGACAGGAAGTCCTGCCGCCATCGCTTCAATATAAACAACGCCAAACGTCTCACTTTTTGACATCAGCACAAAACAATCACTGCGGTCAAAATACTCTTTAATCTTTATCCGCTCCAGCCGCCCCGTCAGCGTGACGCACTCCTGCAATTTCAGATTTTCGACCAGACGAAGAAGAGATTCGCGATCTTCCCCGTCTCCTATAATGACCAGCCTTGTTTCGGGATAACGGCTGTGCAGCACGGCAAACCCTTCGATGGTTTTATCCATGCCCTTCCACTCCGAAAGCGCGCCGACGGAAACAAACGTAAATCCCTTATGCGGAACTTTATTGACACAATTCATAGCCGACAGATCGACTATATTCGGAATATAAATAAATTTTTCCTCGTAAAGCGATTGCAGCCGCTCTTTGAAATTCTCGCTTACGGCGATCCTGCACGCCGCCGCATGGTAAATCTTTTTCAACAGTTTCTTTTCCGAAGCGGAAATCGTATCCTGGTTGATACTGCTGTCATGCTCCGTCAAAACATATTGCAAATCAAATTTTTTATGCGCGCGATACGCGACGTATCCCGTTGCCCTTGCAAAATGTGCATGAAGAATGTCGGGTTTGCCGTGCGCTTTGACGATCTTGCCATACACTCTGCAAAACATCCGCCATGAAACATAATTCAACAAACCGTGCCCGACCGCACCCAAAGGAAAATTGCAGTCGTACACGTCGATTCCCTGCTCTTGAAATACGCGCAAGCCGAGTTTGCGCTTTCTGCGGAACGAGCGCATATCAAGCGCAAGATAAATCACCTTATGCCCCTGCTCCCGCAATGCCTTCGCCTGATCCCATTCGAAAATTCCGTTTAACGGATAAAGCTTTGAGGGAAACCCGCGGGTTACCATGAGTATCGTCATGCGCAAACCTTCTTTCCTTGCAAAATGTTTTTATAAAAAACCAAAAGGATCTTCTCCTGCGATTCCCAGCAATACTGATCTTTGATTTTGTCGCAATTTTTGCTGCACGTATTGCGGAATTCATCATCGTTCATGAGTTTCAAGACGGCATTTCTGATCTGCTCTACCTCGTGTGGATTTACACAGATCCCGACCTCATTGCCTTCCACAACAGGTTTCCAAAGCTCGAAATCCGTCGCGATCATGGGAATATTGTATTGAATGTACTCAAAAAGTTTCAAAACGCCCAGCGTTCCCAACTTTCCGCCGAGAGCCTGAGAATAATCGTACGTCACGATCCCGACCATACTCTTTGCATACAATTTTATGACTTCCTCGTAAGGAAGCATACCCAAAAACTCTGTTTTATCGTAGCCAGGTACGGTTTTAAGATAATTTTTGTAATCTTCGCTCACTTTTCCCGCAACACAGTATTTCACACCGTCGAGCGTGCTGATCGCCTCCATGACTTTGTCGTGCAAATACAAAGGAGTCACGCCGCCCGCAAAACACAAGATGCGCTCCTTTTTCGCTTGGGGAAGCTGCATTTTAGTCGGATAATTGGTGATCATGACCGTTTCGGGATTGATTTTTTTCAGACGTTCCACGATGTGCGGCGTCACGGAAATGAGTCCGTCGTATTTTTTCAAAATACGTTTTTCCTTTTTTCCGTAAACAAATCGCGCGAGTTTCCGAAACGGCTTCGGGATCCACGCTTTTTCGCCGACCTTGTAATAATAATCCTCGTGGCTGTCAAAAACGACCTTTTTGCCCGCTTTTTTGAGCTTCTGTCCCAGTTTCATAAGCTCAGGATCATGCAGATGATACAGATCAGCATCGATCTCCAACGCTTTTTTATAAAGTTTTTTCCAGGAATGAAGGATCCTGTCCAGCCTGTTTTTTGCAACAAACGGAACAGGATAAAAATGAACGCCGTCCTTCACTTCTTCGGGCAGAGTGTCGCAGACGAGAATACACGACTCAAACGCGTGCGCCGCAACGCTCTTTGCAATCTTATGAAAAATGCGCACGTCATAGCGCGGATGAACGCTCGTTACCTGACAAATTTTCGTCATTGTTTGTCAAATTCTCCGATAAAATCAACAGTCGCACATTTTTTGAGCGGAAGTTTTACGGGTTTTCCCGTAAACGACGACTGATAGATCGCCAAGATCATTTCCAGCGCATTGCGCCCCGCCACCGCGTCGACATACGGTTTTCTGTCCTTTTCAATCGCCTCGATGACATCCGCAAACAGGCTCGTATGCCCATTGCCGTACACGTTCAAAGTCTGCTCGAACAAACCCTTATTTTCGGCATCCTGCTCCTGTTCGTCCGAAAAATCCCATACGTCTATCGCATTTGTGGACTTTCCGCCCAGCTTTACCGTTCCTTTTTCTCCAAAGAGATACAATGTCTCTTCCAAATTCTTCGGGTAAACGTTCGTCGTGCCCTCGATCGTACCGACCGCCCCGTTTTTGAATTTCACCACCGCCATGCCGATATCTTCGCATTCGAGATAGTGATGGAACTGCTGCTTGGTAACGCCGAACACTTCTTCCACTTCGTCGCCCATCATCCAGCGCAGAAGGTCGATCCCGTGAATGCACTGGTTCATCAGTGCGCCGCCGTCGTGCGCCCACGTTCCTCTCCACTTCGCCTGGTCGTAATATTCCTTGTTCCTGTTCCAGCGCACATGAACGGAGCCGTGCGAAATTTTACCGAAACGCCCCTCTTCCAAAGCATGGCGCATCTGCTGTACGGCAATGTTGAAGCGGTTCTGATGGCATGCGGAAACTTTAACGTTTTTCTCCTCGCTGCGCTTTATGATCTCCTCCGCATCGGCAATGCTCATCGCCATCGGCTTTTCAATAATGACGTTGATGCCTTTATCGATGCAATACAGTGCGATCTCCGCATGGATGCCGCTCTCCGTTGCGATCGAAACAAGCTCCAGATCAGGATTTTTCGCGATCATTTCTTTGTAATCGGTGTATCTTTGAATGGAAGCATCCTTTTCCAGGCCATGCTTTGCGAGAACGCTCTCCATATTTTCGGGAACGATATCGCAGACGGCTGCAATTTCAAGATGATTGTTCACCGCCGCTTTGATATGATTGGTCGAGATCCTTCCGCAACCGATCAGCGCATATTTCATATTGTTTACCTCTTTTCTTTGCTGAATGTATATTTTACTTTACAGGGTACAAACCCCAGATCCTGTTTAAACTTTTTTAAGCCTTTGAGCGCACCGAACCAGGTATCGTAGAAAAAATACTCCACATCTTTCCATCTGTCCGTTTCCAGCCACAATTTCACGCATTCTCCGATCATGAAAAACATCACGCCCTCTTTGAGGTAGTCGGCATGGCCGAGCAAACGGCTTATGATGATAAAATCACCCGCCTCGATCAGATAGCAATAGGCAAGAATCTTGCCCGCTTTGTCAAAGACGCCGAAGCATTGCTTTCCCTCCGCCTGCGATACGATCTTTTCCTTATCGAAATAGTCGCGCGTCATCTCGTGACCCTGTCTTTCGTTTTTGGAAAGGTTGATCTCCAAAATGCCGTCCGCATGGTCTTTGACGCTGATTTCGCGGAACGTATATCCGTTTTTAATACTTTTGTTGCGCGCCGTACGCAGATTCTGCTTTTCTTTTCCTGCAAGATACTCTTCAAAACTCTGCGGTTTTTTCAAAAGACAGGCGCCGACCGCTTTGTTTTTGAAAATTTTATATTTCGGATGCGGCTTCGTAAAATAACGGTACGTTTGCCGCTGGTCTACCCCGTAAAATGAAAGTTTCGCTTTGGGAAGTGTGCGTATCTGACGGACGATCTTCCAAACATTGTGCAATTTACTGCCGAATTTATATTTCACGCCGCGAAACGCTCTCTGCACATCCAGACACGATCTCGTAAACAAATTCGGAGCCCAGTTGCGCGGATGCAGTAAAAGATAGTAGTTGTCCGCTTCTTCAAAATCGCATCTTGACAAAAAATCGTCCCTGCAATCCGAACAGTATTTTGTATTGTCCATAAGTTCCGCGTCGTACGCTTCGCGCAGGATGCCGCACTCTTTGCGCAGGGCGTCATTTAAAAGTTCGTTGTTGACGATTCCCGTTTTGCGGTTGACAAAATCGCCGTGCGATGCAACCGTCTTGCTTTCACAACCGCCCTTTTTGCGGAACTTTTCCAGATTTTTTTTAAAGTTTTCGCGGATCGGGCCGATGTGCGAAAAAATTTCTTCGCGATCGCTGAGATTGTGCCTGTATGCGAACCGGGCGATCTCTTCAAAATGATATGAAACTTCGCAGCCGTACTCTGACAATGTGCGCATCAGACGCTTATCGGCGGTATTCTTTCTGAAATAGTATGTGCTGCGGATCCCGAGGCTTTTCTCGATCGCAAACATTTTTTTCGCGATGTTGATATCGCTGTCGATATCGTGCCGCAGGATCACCTGCTTCGTTTTCGCAACGTCAAAATCTTTTAATGTTACGAAATGAAAGCTATTTTTCAACGCTTTCTGCAATACCTCTCTGTATTGCGCATATCGATTGGGGCCGAAATAATCTCTTTTCAGCCTTTCCTGAATAGACATGAATGCTCTCTCTTTTATTATTCTCAATGCCGCAAATGCTGCGAGCGGCCTTCCCCCGCGTATTCGTCTGATCATTTTCCTGCGGCAGGCGGTATCGGCCTGCCGCAGATCTTGGCCTTAAAAATCAGAGAAGTTCGATCTTCGTCCTGTTTTTGACGTTCTTCATGGCATTTTTCGTATCGAACACCGCCACGGCATTCTCCGCCACCATATCGTAATCGATGGTCGTATGTCCCGCCGTTACGATGACGATATCGTATTTTTTCACGATATCGGGACTGATTTTTTCCATGCTCTGATATTTCTGCCCTTTGTACTTGTATTCGCGCACATAGGGATCGTAGTAATCGACGAGGCAGCCTTCCTTGCGCAGAAGATCGCCCACGACGAGCGCGGGGCTTTCCCTGTAATCGTCGATGTCCTGCTTGTAAGCTACGCCCAACTGCAGCACTTTCGCGCCTTTGAGGGATTTTTCAAAACGATTCAGAATATCGCTCGTGCGCTCCACCGTGTATTCGGGCATCTTGTCGTTGATCATCATGGACGACTCGATCATGGACGTATGGAACCCGTATTCGCGCGCTTTCCAGGAAAGATAATAGGGATCGAGCGGGATGCAGTGTCCGCCCAGACCGGGGCCGGGATAGAACGCCTGGAAACCGTACGGTTTGGATTTTGCCGCTTCGATCACTTCCCAGATGCTGATATTCATTTTATGGCAGAGCTGTGCCAGCTCGTTGACAAGCCCGATATTGATGTTGCGGTATGTGTTTTCGAGGATCTTTTCCATTTCCGCAACGGCGGGAGAGGAAACCTCGTGGATATCGCTCTGCAATACGGCGCGGTACATCGTGGCGATCACCTCGCGCGCGTCGTCGCCGATCGCACCCACTACTTTCGGCGTATTCTTTGTCTTATAGATCAGATTGCCCGGATCCACGCGTTCGGGACTGAACCCGAGATAGAAATCTTCGCCGCATTTGAGCCCGCTCCCCTCTTCCAGTATGGGTTTGAGCAGTTCTTCCGTTGTTCCCGGATAAGTCGTGGATTCGAGTACGACCATCGTGCCCTTTTTCAGGTGCTTGGAAATGGAGATCGCACTGTCGCGCACATAGCTGATATCCGGCTGCTGGTGTGCATCCAGCGGCGTAGGCACGCAGATCGCGATAAAATCCACTTCCTTGACAAAATCAAAATCCGTTGTCGCGCGCAGCATACCCTTTTTTACCAGCGTTTCCAGATCGCTGTCCACGACGTCGCCGATGTAATTTTTCCCGGCATTGACCATGTTCACTTTGGCTTCCTGCACATCAAAACCGATGGTTTTAAAGCCGGCTTTTGCCTTTTCCACCGCAAGCGGCAGGCCCACATATCCCAAACCGCATACGCCGACCACGATGGTTTTATCCGCGATCTTTTTTAACAACTCTTCTTTCATGTTCATGATTGTATCTCCTCAACCGTTCCTTCCGAAATTTTATATTTTCTGCCGCATTTGCAGATTGCCGCGTTTCCTTCAAACGCAAGTTTTTCGCCGCAGTTGCACACATATCCTTTCACGCGCGCAGGATTTCCCATGACCAGCGCGTAATCGGGCACGTCTTTCGTGACGACCGCTCCCGCGCCCACCAGCGCGTATTTTCCGATCGTGTGCCCGCACACGATCGTGCTGTTTGCCCCGATGCTGCACCCTTTTTTAAGTAGCGTCCGCCTGTATTCGTCTTTGCGCGACACATGGCTGCGCGGATTGATCACATTGGTAAATACACAGCTCGGCCCCAAAAACACGTCGTCCTCACATTCTACGCCCGTATAAACGGAAACGTTGTTCTGTATTTTCACGTTGTTCCCGAGCACAACACCCGGAGAAATGACCACGTTCTGCCCGATGTTGCAGTTTCGCCCGATCGTGCAATCTTTCATGATATGCGAAAAATGCCAGATCTTCGTGCCTTCCCCGACCGAGCACGGCTCGTCCACATAACTCGATTCATGTACAAAATAATTTTTATCCATTTCACTCCTTCGTGCGGCACGAAAGCAGCGCGTTTATGATCGTATCCTGCGTCTTTTCATCCAGATACGGATGCATCGGTATGCTCATGACCCGTTCGCAAAGATATTCCGAAACATGCAGCGTTTCCGCATCCGCGCCGCAGTCTTTAAACGCCGTCTGTTTGTGCATGGGTACGGGGTAATAGACCATCGTGGGAATCCCCGCTTCTTTAAGCTTTGCCTGAATACTCTCCCGCTCTTCCTTGCTGTCCAGAATCAGCGTGTACTGCGCCCAACTGCTTTCATATCCTTCGGGAACAACGGGCGTTTTAAACTTCTTGCCCAAAGCATCCGTATATCTCTTTGCGACCGCGTTCCTGTCTTTGAGTTCGTATTTTTCAAAGGCGTGAAGTTTGGGGAGCAAAATAGCCGCCTGCAACGTATCCAGACGGGAATTGTACCCGAGGCGCACATTGTCGTATTTGAAGCTGCCTTTGCCGTGCACGGCAAGCGAACACATCAGCTTGTAATACTCTTCGTTGTCCGTAAAGATCGCGCCGCCGTCGCCGTAACAGCCGAGCGGCTTCGCGGGGAAAAAGGATGTCGTGGAGATATCGCCGAACGAACAGGCTTTTTTTCTGCCGATACTGCCGCCGAACCCCTGCGCGCCGTCTTCCACGATCGAAAGGCCGTATTTTTCGGCTACTTTACGGATCGCGGGATATGCGGCGGGCTGCCCGAACAGATCCACCGCGACGATACATTTCGGACAAAGTTTTCCCTCTTTCAGGACTTTTTCGACCGCCGATTCCAGCTTTTGCGCGTCCATGTTGAATGTGCGCTCGTCTACGTCCACAAAGACGCAGCTTGCCCCTTCCTGCGCGGGCGTTTCCGCACTCGCAAAAAAAGTAAACGACGGAACAAAGACCGCATCCCCTTTGCCCACACCCAGACAGCGGAGCGCGATCGTCAGCGCGTCCGTTCCGTTTGCACAGGTCAGGCAATATTTTGCGCCCGTATATGCCGCAAGCTCTTGCGAAAGCTGTTTAACTTCCTCACCGCCGATATAATGCCCGTCCGAAAGCACTTTCGAAATACCCGCGTCAATGTCTTTTTTCAAGACCTCGTACTGTTTTTTCAGATCGATAAACTGCATTTTCACTTCCTCTCCTCAGACCGCATCGCATAGGCGATCGCTTCTTCCATTCGGTCCGTTAAAATCGTATAATCAAAATCCTTTGCCGCCGCCTTTGCCCGCGCGCACATGGCTTCGTATTCCTCTTTCGGCATACCGCGCAGTTTTAAAAGTGCCGCGCACACGGTCTCCGTATCCTGTTTTTCGCAGGCAATGCCGCAATCATATTTTTCAATCAGGTCATAATTCACTTTCACCGTGGATAGGATCGGCCTGCCCGCATTCATGTAATCGAATAATTTGTTCCAACTCACGCCGTATTTGGAAACGTTCGTCTGCCGCACGTTGATGACGTTCACGTCCGCCTGTGCGCAGATGGACGGAATGTACTTCTTATCCACACGTCCCTTGAATACCACATTTGTAATATTCTCCTCCGCCACGCGCTTTTCCAGCATTTCTTTCTGCGTTCCGTCCCCGAATACGATCAGTTTTATATCCGTGTCCTGCAATTTCTTTGCGCAGTCTACAAGCTGTCCCACGTCGTTGACCGCGCGCACCGAACCCGCATACACCACTTTGAATTTGCTTGCATCTTGCAGGTCTTCGTCTTCGTAAATATATTTCTCGCGCTGTTCTTCCTGCAAGGCGATGTCTATGCCGTTATTTACGTTAAAAATCTTATCGGTACTGACCGCCTTTGTCCATTTCTTATCGCGGACATAGTCCTTTCCGCCCGGCATCGTGAACGCGATCGCATCCGCACGCCTGTAAATTTTCTTCTCCAGAACGTACAGAGCAAGGATCGCGGGATTTTTTTCGGAGATCCCCTTGTATTCCACAATGGAAAGAGGCCAAAGATCGCGCACTTCCGTAACGCACGGCAATTTATGCTTTTTTGCAAACAATTCCGCTTTCCATGCCGTGAACAGATCGGGCGTGGAAGTGTAAATCACATCGGGCTTTTCCTTGCCGTACGCTTTCCAGATCTTTTTTATATGAAAGGCGAACCCGAGCATATTCTTTATTCTGGCAAGCCCGTTGCCGCGGTAATTTGAAGATTTGAGATAAGTGTAATGCACTCCCTCGTAATCCACGTCTTTAAAAAACGGTTCGTCTGCGGCGATCATGTTGATGTCCGTATTATGGATCGCGCTCGACGTAAAAATTCTCACATTCCAGCCGCGCTTTTGCAGTTCTTTTGCAAAATAGTAATGGCGGCAGAGCCCGCCCTGCGCGGGCGTGAGCGCGTAATGATTGATGATCCAGATGGTTTTGCTCATTCGATATCCTCTCTTCCGGCTTCCCGCATATTCTTCGCTTGATGCGCTCATGCCGATTTCAGGAGCTCTTTTGCCAATTCCTGTTTTTCTCTGTATTCCTCTTGGGTGACCTTGCCCGTCCGCAAGAGATAATCGCCGTAGTCTTCCGACGTCGCCATTCCCTGCGTATTGATCCCCTCGCTGCGGAAAACTTTAAATACCGTTTCAAACAGGATGCGCAGATCGTAAAAGAATCCCTGTTTGCGGATATATTCGAGATCGTAACGGAATTTATCTTCCCAGGAAATATCATTTCTGCCGCGTACCTGCGCAAGCCCCGTAAGTCCCGGACGCACGATCTGACGCTGCATGGTCACTTCGTCGAAAAAGGTCATATCGCGCACCAACAGCGGGCGCGGCCCCACGACGCTCATCTGCCCGATAAAGATATTCCACGCTTCGGGAAGTTCATCCACGGACAGCTTGCGCATAAGTTTTCCGAAACGCGTCAGCCGCTTTTCGTCCGGAAGGAGGTTGCCGTCCTTGTCTTTCGCATTCGTCATGGTGCGGTATTTCAGCATTTTGAATATTTTTCCGTTTTTCCCCGGCCGCGGTTGCACAAAAAAAGGATTCCCTTTCATCGCGATCGCCACGACGGGCGTAAACAACAGGAAAAACGGAGAAAGAACCAGCAAAAGACAGCCGCTGAATAAAATGTCAAACGAGCGTTTGACAAACCGTTTGCATAAATTCGGCACATATACTTTTTTA
>USSJ01000017.1 GCA_900557285.1 uncultured Clostridia bacterium
AAATTATGACATGTAGAAATATTTTCTGGTTTAGCTCCATTTTTAATAGCTGTTTCAATGATATCAATAAAACTTGTAGACATTTCAATTTTAATGCCTTCTTTATTATTAATAAGAGTGGCATCCCTTTCATCGTTAAAACTAAAATCCATTCTTAAAATATCTACCCCAATATCTTTAAAAACCGAAAGGTCTGTTTCTGTTGCTTCTAATCTATGAAATAATTCACTATTACAGTCACCAGAAACAATCATGCCATATTTATGAACGATTTTTATAAAAATCTGATTTTCAAGGGCGAAAAAATTGCCGTCGCAGTAAGCGGCGGCAGCGATTCTGTTGCTTTGCTGCATTTTTTATGCGAAAGGTCGAAGACGGACGGATTCTTTGTCTGTGCGGTCAATATAGAACACGGGATCCGCGGCGAAAGTTCGCGGGCAGATTCGGAATTTGTGAAATCGGTCTGCGATCGGATGCGGGTGCCGCTGTTTTCTTATTCTGCCGATGTGCCTTCTCTTGCAAAAGAGTGGGGGATGGGAACGGAAGATGCGGCGCGCCGTGTTCGGTATCGTCTTTTTTTGCGGATATTGCAAGAAGACAAGGCGGACGTGATCGTTACGGCGCATCATGCGGGCGACAATGCGGAGAGCGTGTTGTTCAACCTGTTTCGCGGCAGTGCGCTTGCGGGTGCGGGCGGGATCCGTGATTTTATTCCCGCAAAAGAACTGGCGGAACGCTTCATGCCGGAAATTTCGGCAGAACGGGTACTGGACAGCAAAGGGATCGCGCGGCCCTTTCTCGGCGTTTCGAAGGAAAAAATTTTAGAATATCTGCGCGAAAACGGGCTTTCCTGGCGGGAGGACGAGACGAATTCGGACACCGCGTATACCCGTAATTTTTTGCGGCACGAAATTTTGGGTCGGATCAAGGAGCGGTTCGCGAACGCTGAAGAGGCGCTGTATCGGTTTTCCTGCATGGCGCGGGAGGACGACGCGTATCTGTATTCTTTGACGGACGAATATTATACGGAAGGGGAAGTGTGTACGATCGATGTGAGTGCGCCCAAGCCGCTGTTTTATCGGTGTGCGCTGCGTGCGCTGAGACATTTCGGCGTGGAAAAGGATTATACGCAGGCGAACCTGGATGATATGTATGCGCTGTCGCAGGGGCGAAACGGTGCAAGGGCGGATCTTCCGCAAGGGGTATGCGCGGTGCGCGAATACGGAAAAATTGCGGTTTTTCTTGCAAAAGAGCCGTGTTACGGCGGGGAATATATTTTTTCGGAAGGGGAATTTACTTTCGGGGATATGTTGGCAAAGGTACAGCGCGGCGGAAAGATCGGGGACGGAGAGAAAAAGGGACGGTATAAAAATCTTACGATCGATGCGGAAAAACTTCCGCAAAATTGCGTGCTGCGGCTGCGGAAAGAGGGGGACGTATTTCAGAAATTCGGTTCGGGAACAAAAAAACTGAAAGAATTTCTGATCGATAAGAAGATTCCGAAGCGGGAAAGGGATCAGCTTCCCGTGCTGGCTGGCGGAAAAGAGGTTTATGCCGTATTCGGCGTGGAAATATCGGAAAAATGTAAGCTGGAAGAAAATTCCGGGCAGATCTATACATTGTCATTATACGAAAAAGGAGAAAAAGACAAATGCATCAGGACGTAGAAAGCATCATGTTTTCCAAAGAGCAGATCGCGGCGCGCATCGGAGAATTGGCGGCGCGGCTGGACAAAGAATATGCGGGCAAAAATCCGTTGATGGTAGGAATTCTGAAGGGGAGCGTGATGTTTTACGCGGATCTTTTGCGCGCCATGACGATCCCCGTGGAAATGGATTTTATGGCGATCTCATCCTACGGAGCAGGAACGAAATCTTCGGGTGAAGTCAAGCTCATCAAGGATCTGGACAGAAAGATTGAGGGCAGACACGTCATTATCGTGGAAGACATCATCGATTCGGGTTATACGCTTTCTTATCTGAAACGCATGCTGTATTCGAGAAAACCCGAAAGCGTGAAGATCTGCGCGCTTCTGGATAAGTACAGCCGCCGCGTCGTACCCATCGAAGCGGACTACAAGGGCTTCGACTGCGCCGACGAGTTTGTGGTCGGGTTCGGGCTGGACTATGCGGAAAGGTATCGCAATCTGCCGTACATAGGCATTCTCAAAAGAAGCGTTTATGAAAAGTAAAAATTGTTTCGTAAGGCAAAATCGCTTGACAGGAAAGGCGGGATGTGTTAATATATGATTCGAGCCGCTCGTAGCGGGCTTTATAAGCGTGCGCACGCGCACCGCCTTGGCACACGGCGAGACTGGTTAGAGGAGGTAAAATATTTTGTACGCAATCATCGAAAACGGAAACAAGCAGTACAAGGTTTCCGAGGGCGACGTTGTCCGCGTAGAGAAGCTGAACGCAGAAGTCGGCGCAACCGTCGAGTTCAAAGCGGTTCTGGTTTCGGCAGACGACGGGATCAAGGTCGGCGCAGACGTAGCAAACGCAAAAGTCAGCGCAAAGGTCGAAGCGCAGGATAAGTTCAAGAAGATCGTCGTGTTCAAGTACAAGGCGAAGAAGAACGAGCGCAAAAAGCAAGGCCATCGCCAGCCCTTCACCGCGGTCAAGATCGAAAAGATCACGCTGTAAAGCAAAGGCGTCCGCCGCAGAGTAATGCGGCACACATTTTTTAAGGAGGATAAATAAATGATTCTTATCAATTTATTTGCTCATAAAAAAGGAACCGGTTCGTCGCACAACGGCCGCGACAGCGAAGCGAAACGCCTTGGCGTGAAGCGTTCGGACGGGCAGGAAGTGCTTGCTGGCAACATTTTGGTTCGTCAGCGCGGCACGAAATTCCATGCCGGCAACAATGTCGGGATCGGCAAAGACGATACGCTGTTCGCACTCGTGGACGGTGTTGTCCGGTTTGAAAGATTGGGCAAAGACAGAAAACAGGTCAGCGTTTACAAAGCACAGTAACCAAAAACCCCGCAAAAATTGCGGGGTTTTTTATTTATTAAGAGGCAATGCCGCGGCGCACAAATATTTTTGTGCGCCGCGGTATTTTTTTCGAGCGAAACTGTCTAAGGGGAGAAAGAATTTTTCGCGCGCCGCGGCATTTTTTGTTCGCGTCGGGGTATCGGAGTTTGTAAATTGCCGTCGGGTAAAATTACGGATCAAAAATACGCTCTTTGTACGGATGACAAAATCAAAACCGCAACGGACGATGCGGCAGGGTGCGGCAAACGAAGCAACAGGGGCGGCAGACAAAGATGCTGGTAAACGGCAGGCGAATAGTGGGGGAATAGCGGGCGAAGCGGCGGGTAAACGGCAGACAAAACGGCGGACGAAACGGCGGACGAAACGATAGACGTGGCGGCGAAAAAATAAGGCGGAGCCTGCTTAGAGCAGGCTCCGCCTCGTTGAAATATAAATAAGGGGGAAAATTGAGTAGACGTAATCGGTATTCCCGATCGGACGCATTGCATAAACGCCGTGCATTCCGCTCAGCGCAGGCAAGCGCCGAAACAACATTCCCCGTCGGCGTTTGTGTTCTCCGGCAACAGCCGGACAGCATTTCTTCGGGCGGTGCCGCAAAAGGCACTTGCCTGATCGGATGCTGTATCTCATTCCAAAACACAGGCGGATCGGCTCCGGTACGCGGCAAATTGCGGAATGACCGCAAAAGTCTTTTGCCGTTTGCCGCCGGCAGGGGATAGGATAAGCAGCCCGCAGGGCATAAGCACTGCGGGCGAATCAACAAATTTATTCAGTTTTCAGGAACTTGTAAGCACTTTGTTTCGCATATTTCCATAATCGGTACGGGCGCATCCCACCTGCAGCGCGTTCCGCCTGCCCGCAAAATCTGAAACTTTGGCCTATTGAACCGTTCCCATCCTAAAATCGTACATTGGACCGCCCTCCTGTCAAGCAAGTTTTCTCAGGTCTGATTTGTACATAGCAGTACCTCCCTTCTTTCCGGCATGAACTTCGGCTCCGCCTCTTCATCCGGCCCCTCTTTTCCGATAAGCCTAAGTGTGATCGCGGCGTACTGCCCCGTTCCGCTCCGCTGCTTCCCGATCGAAATTTCCTTACCTTTCTCTTTACCCTTGCGCCGATATTCCCTGTGCACAATTTCCGGTGGAAACCAACGCAAATTATTTTGTATTGGGAGAGATGCAGCTTTCGCGTGCCGTCCATTGAGTTGTACCGAGGGAAAATTGTTTGGATTTTTTCCCTTAGGTCACCTTTATTATACCATATCTTTTTCCCTTGTCAAGAGTGTTTTGAAAAAAATTTTAATATTTCTGAAAATTATCACATATATATGGTAAATTTTCACAATTTTGGGAGGTATTTGAAAATACGTCGACGGGTACAATGCCGCATTCCGGACAATGAATTACGGGAATAGGCGTGTTCCGGCGTCTCTGACGGGAAACGGGCCGGCCGCGCGATTTAATGCAGGGTATCGAAGCGGATGTCGAAGGCGGCTTTGGCAGAAGCGAGAGCATTTTCGCCGAGGGTATTGAGCAGGCGGGGCTGATATCTTTGCAGGCTTTGGCTGATCTTAAACAGATCGCAGCCGCAATCCTGTGCTTTTTTGAAGGCGGCATCGAGCTGAGTCTGCATGCGTTCTTCGGCGGCGCGCAGAACGTAGGCGGGCACAACGGAAGATTGCGCGACTTCCTGTGTGGCGCCTGCGTCGCTTGCGTCGGCGACCTGCGCGCGGGCGCGGATGGAAAAATGAAGGACGGGAACGCCGTTTTCATTTGAAATTTTTCTGGATTTTTTTGTGATTTTGATTTTGAGGTTGTAGGTGACGTTTTCGCCGTTTTCGTAGACGGAAACGTTTCCGTAGGCGAAATCGGTGGCGGTATCGGCGAGGTTGAAGGCGAGCGTTTCTTCGGCGTTGAGGATCCCTGCCTGTTGTCCGTTGCGGAACAGCATGGTAGAGGACGCGTCGAAAACGTCGGAGCCGGCGGAGCCGCTCTGTTGTGCCGCCCCGCCCTGCGCATCGCTTTGGGAAGAAGAGCCGCTCTCGTTTTCGCCCTGGGCGTCTTTTTTGAGGGTAAGAACGGGGAGAAAACTGCTCTTTCCGACCGAGTAATAGCCTTTGGAAAATTCGCGCAGGCTGTTTACGCTGACCAGCCCCGTTTTTTGCGCTTCGGAAGAAAGCACCTTTTCGATGGCGGCGTAGGTCATGTCGCCGACGGGCGACTGTGCGCCGAGCGCGTCTTCGGCGCGATCGGCGCACACCGCAACAAGACACGAATCTTCCACGAACTGGCTCCTGAGAAAATAATCGAGGGAGCGGAATACGTCCGTTTCGGTCGCTTCCGCGCCCAAAAGGATCAGGCGGCAATGCACCAAAGTCGGGTACCAGCCTGTTTTCAGGTTGAGTTCCGCGATCGCTTCGCCGACCGTCCGCGCTCCCTTGACCGATACGTTCCCTGCCGTACCGTTTCCGCCCGCTTCGGGCACGGCGATCTGCGCGGTAACGTCGAGCAAGCCTTCTTCCCCTCTGTCGATCCCGATCGCCGTAATAATGGACGTTTTCTGGATATCGATCAGACCGAAATCGTTGGAGAAAAACAGCAAAAGCAAAAATGCCGCGATCAGCAGGAAAACGCGCGTTGCAATTTTATTTGTTTTCATGGTTCACTCCTTTTTACCGCCGTTTACGGCAATGCTCGGCTTTTCTCTTTTCTTTTTCCGCAGAAGAAGGGCAAGTGCCGGCAGCAACAGTGCGAAAAATGCGAAAACGTACCATAATTTTTGCGTCATCAGTGTCTGTATTTCGAGGTATGCCTGGTTGAAAAACAGGATGAACAGGAGTACAAGTACGCTGATGGCGGCCGCAGGAAACGCGGGCTTTACGGAAAACGCCTGTGCGGCGCAATGCGCGCTCAGCTGCAGAGGCATGCAGAGGGCAAAGAGGAGCACCAGGGAAAGGGCAAACACGAACAGCAAATCGATCCTGCCCAGCGATGTAAATGCGGTGGCGTATTTGGAGATATGCGCCAGAGCATTTTGCTGTAAGATGGAAATGTCCGAAAAGATCCCGTAAAAAACGGCGAGGAAGAAAAGAACGATCGCCGCGCCGATCGCATAAGCGGAAAGAATTTTGACGGCGCTTTTCTTTTCGTAATGGAAATTTCCCAAAAATAAGAGCATGTACGCGGCGCCGCTGAACCAGTTCATGCTTTCGGCGGCGCTTCGGAAAATATTTCCCGCGCCCGTCGCTCCGACGGGCAGAAGCGCCGTGAAATCCGCTTCGGGCACGGCGAGCAAAAGAAGAACGGGAATGCAAACGGCAAAAACAGGCATGGACAGATCGGTAACCCTTCCGATGCTGCGCAGCCCTTTGGTACAGGCATACAGGCAGACGGCGACAAACGGTATAAAACTCAGGAAAGAGGGTACGTTCTCATAAAAAACCTGCAAAATGAACCCGCGCTGTTCGAGAACGGGGAGCAGGGCCGAAAAGAGAAAATAAAGGGAAAACAGAAAGTATACGGCACGCGCGATAAAATTTCCGAACGTGTTTTGCAAAAGCTCAAAGAACGTGAGATCGGTTTTTTTTGCGAGCAAGAGGAGGAGCGAAATGACGGCAAACTCTGCGGCAAAGCTTAGAAATGCGGATAAGACGAGATCGTTTCTTGCGTGAAAGGAGAGAGTCGCAGGATAGACAAGCATGCGCGTTACGGGCAGAACTGCGGCAAAAAGAAAGCAAATTTGTCGGATATTCAAGGCTTTTTCGTTCATGATTTCTCCTTTTCCGCCTGCGCTGCATTTTTTTTGCGGAGGCGCGTGCGGTTTTTCGGTTCAAAGACCTGCGGACGCTTGCGGAGCGAGAACAGATCGGCTTTGTAGACGGAATCGCGCAGATCTTGCCGTATCAGCGGAGAAAAGGGCGCAAGCAGAGGGGTTCCCCAGCTGTCGGACGATACGAGATAGTACGCAAGAAGGCCTGTGAGCAAAATAACGCCGTAGATCCCGATGCTCCCTGCGGCGACGAGGTATGCCATCCGTATAACGGAGATCGTGCCGGTGAGGTCGGGAACGGTATAGGCGGAAATTCCGGACAGGGCAATGATAATGATGGCGGGAGAAGAGACCAGTCCCGCCTTGACGGCGGTATCGCCGAGGACAAGCGCGCCGATGACGGATAAGGCGAGCGCAACGTATTTCGGCATGCGGATGCTGGCTTCGATGAGCACTTCCAATACGATCAGCAGAAAAAACATTTCAAGGCTGGGAGATAAAGGGATCCCGCGGATCCCGCCGGAAATCGTCATGAGCAGGCCGAAAGGTAAAAGCTGCAGCCGAAACAGCTGGGCGGCTACGTACATGGCGGGCAAAAATACCGCCACCAGTACCGCTAAAAGGCGCAGAATGCGGCTGAACGTAGCGCGCACGGGCGATACAAAATAGTCCTGCGCGCTCTGAAAATCTTCGGCGAGCATATAGGGCAGGGTCAGGGCGATGGGCGAGCCGTCCACCAGAATCCCGATGCGGCCTTCCAGCATTTTTGCGCACAGGATATCCGGCTTTTCGGTCGTTCCTGCCTGTTTAAACACGGAATGGGGGCGATCGGTCAAAAATTGAGCGATATACGAAGAGTCGGGTACGCCGTCGATTTCGGTTTCCTGTATGCGTGCGCATACCTTTTTCACCAGAGATTCGTCCGCGATCCCTTTCAGATACGCCACACAGACTGCCGTTCCGCTCTGTCTGCCCACGGTCAGCGTTTCAAACTGCAGGTTCGGCGTTTTGAAACGGCGGCGGATGAGGCTTATGTTCGTTTTGACGTCCTCGATAAACCCTTCGCGCGGGCCTTTTACCGTGATCGCCGTCTGCGGTTCCATCACCGCGCGGAGCGCAACCTTTTTTGTACCCAAAATAATGGCGCCTTCGATCCCGTCGATCAATAGCGCGGGATTCCCCGAAAGAATTTCAAAGGCCGCCGTTTCCGCGTCGTCCGCTTCTTTCAGTTCGGGAAACAGCAGAAGTTTCTCCGCTTCACGGCGCGTTTTCGGTGCGTTTGCCTGCGCCAGCGGCCTTGCCGCCAGTTCGCCGAGCAATTCTTTATCCGTGATCCCGTCCGCATACACGGCGGCGCAAAGTTTTTTGTCCGCGGTTTCAAATCTGTAAACCAGTATATCCTGCGCAGAAAGTATTTCTTTCAGGCTCTGAATGTTCTTTTCGGCGTCCGACAGGAGAGGCCGTTTTTTGTCTTTCTTTTCCACATCCGCATTGTGTGCATTCGGACAGAAAATATGCCGCCGACACAAAGCATAGCCCGAACCCGATGCGCTTCTTTGCCTTTTTTCTGTTTTTTTCCATGCCTTTCGCCTTGTCTGACCGCGGGAAAAACTTTTGCTTTGTTTATAAGACAGGCGGCCGCAAAAGGTCAAAAGCGTTTGTGCGGCCGCATTGTCATGGTTGGCGTTTCACACTTACTTGCGGTGCCGTTTTTTTGTTGGCGCAGTATTTTTTGTGATTTTGGGCTTTGTTGGATAAAAAAACGGCGGCGCGCAAACTGCGCGCTGCCGCCGTAACGGGAGAAAATCAATTGTTCAGACTGTTCAAGGTTCTGCAAAGCAGCGAATACAGGGTCTCTGCCATCGTTTCGCCTGCAATTTCTTTTAAAATTTCCAAGGCGCGGTCGGAATTTTCTTCCGCCACGGCCTGTTCCAGCTCGACGGCCGTTTCGTCGCTGATTTCGCCGTAATCCGCAAGCAGAGCTTTTACGCAGGCGGCCCGTATGCCGACGGATTCGCCGCTCGCGGTAAACTGTTCATACACGACTTGTATGACCGTTGCCAGTGAACCGCAGGTAATTCCGGCGCTCAGCGCCGAATTCCAATTCATGCCGGCAGGCCCGCTGACTGCCGCCGCATAGGCGGTGTAGAGCAGGGCACCGAGCAAAAAAGGCAAAAACGTTGCGAGTTTGCTTTTTTTAAGATTTTTGAGCAGGGTCTTGCGTAGCAGCAGGTTGATTCCCCAGACAGCCGCGCCGATGATTGCCACGTCCGCATTGAACTGACGGATGTAACCGAAAAACTGTAAAAAATCCATTTCATACCGCCTTTCGGGGAAGCGATCCGTGTCCTTCTCGTTTGGCGCCGCGCCGAAAAGGCGCGGCGCGCGTTCGGGGCGGAAGGCTTCCGCCCGTAGATTTGATTTCCCGCCGCGATCTTATTATAACCTCGCTTTTTTCCGTTTCAAAACCTCGCCGACAACTTTTAAGCAGAAATCAAAATGTTTTACGGGGTGCTTCACGATGTAGGCCTGCTTTGCAATCGGCATACAATTTTATAAGCCGATAAGTTGCTCTGCGCGAAAACTATTTGCGGAAACAGTAAATAAAAACATACGCGAAAATGTGTGGAAGGAAGATTGAACAGGGGAAAAATCTGTAAAAAATAAAAGCCGCGCGTCGGCGGCGATTCCCTGCGAAAGTCTGGCTGACTTTTTAAGGTAATATCGCGTTGCGACGCGCAGCTTTTTAAAAAATGACATTTTAAATGTATGAAAAAATTTTCTGAAAACAGGGCAGGAAAGTGCGGCGCCCTGCAATGCGCAAGGAGGCGGAGGGTCAGTCTTTACGGACTTTGCCGAGGAAGAACAAGGCAACCGTGCCGGGGCCGGTATGGGCGCCGATGGTCGTTCCGACGTCGAAAATTTCCACTTTATTTTTCAGGGCGGGAATATATTTTTCGACGAGATTTTTCACGGCCACAGCGTCGTCCAAGCAAGCGGCGTGTGAAATGTAGCATCTGCCGTTGTAGGCGGTGCCGTTGTCGGCGTATTCGACCATTGTCGCGGCGATTTCCTGAATAACTTTAGCCTTTGTGCGGATCTTGCGGCGCGGGATCAGCCGTCCGAGATTATCCATGTTCAAAAGGGGACAGATACGGAAGATCGTACCAAACCATCCCATGGCTTTGGAAATTCTTCCGCCGCGCACGTAGAAAGTAAGATCGGTCGAGAAAAACCAATGATTGACGCGCAGGCGGTTCTGTTCTGCCCATTCTGCAAGTTGCGCTGCGCTCATGCCTTGGTCGCGTCGGTCGGCAAGTTCTTCCATGAATAGCCCGTATCCCGAAGACGCGCCCAAGGAATCCACAATATATACTTTGCGGTCGGGAAACTTTTCTTCCATGGCTTTTTGTGCGATCAGAGCGGAATTATACGATCCTGAAATCCCGGAGGAAAGCGATACATAAACGACGTCTTTGCCGCTCTCCAGCCAGGGAGTAAATGCTTTTTCAAATTCATCCGCATTTGTCTGCGAAGTGCGCGTCATGGCGCCGCGCGCCATAGCCGCGTAAAAATCAGGATAGGTGATCGTCTGACCCAGATCGTCCGTGTATTCCTTTCCGTCCAGGAAAAAATGAAAAGGAATATATTCGATGTTCCGTTCTTTCAGCCTCTGTGCCGAAAGATCTGCGGTAGAACCGCAGCATAAAATATAGTTTTGCATACTAAAAACTCCTTTTCTGTGTTAATCTATACGCTCGCATTATGTGAGTGCGTTCTTTGCTTGCATTTCGCCCTGTTTGGGCTTTCTGTCTGTTTAAGCTTCTTTTGGCATTAAAAGACTGCATAGATTTTTCAAAACGACAATAAAAAAACAAAGCAAATTATTTACTCTGTGTTCTTGTTTCGTTTTTTCCGAACTGCAAAAGCCGCGACAAAAAGCATCCTTATGAGGAAAAACAGACAATAAACTTTATAAAAGCCGCGTTTCATTTCCTGTAAAATAAAAAAAGTTGAGCCGGGCGGCGCTTTCTGATGTGTTCAAACAGCTATGATAGATTTTATTTTTAAAAATGAAAGTTACAATAAGCAGCGCACAAAAAACGAAAAACATTCAGCGTCAG
>USSJ01000018.1 GCA_900557285.1 uncultured Clostridia bacterium
GCGTACCATCACGCTGACCAAGCCGCTGCCGATCTTTTCCGTTCCGATCAGCGTGACGTTCGCTGCTTTCAGCATAGCATCCGCTGCTTCGATCGCTGCTACAAGACCTCTCGTTTCGATCATACCCAATGCTTCGAGTGACATTTCTTTTCTCCTCCTTCAGAGATATTTTACTGATTTTTATTTGCTTACGGGTTTTCCGTATGCTTGCTTAAAATTTGAATCAAGTATCGTGTTCCATCGGAACGTCTTTGCCGTTCCGCCTTGCAAGCCTGGATGCGGAAAGCGCAACCAGCCGCTCCGTTTCGGAATGCGGATTGGCTATCACCGCTTTCGCCACAGGCTTTTTGATCGCTCCCGCAGCGGCCGCTTCCACCGCTTCCGTTACCGCCGACACGCTTCCTCTCACGATCAGAGTAACGAGCCTGCCGCCTAACTTCCTTTCCCAAGTCACAAGTTCGACATCCGCCGTTTTACACATGATGTCGAGCGCGTCGATCGCCGCGGTCACGCCGGATATTTCAATAAAACCAAGTGCTTTGCCCATTGTTGCCTCCGGCCTGCCACAAAATTACAGTTTGGGAAGAATCTTTTCCACGTCTGCATGAGGACGGGGAATTACGTGCTTCGCTACCAGCTCACCCAGTCTGGACGCGTTGTTCGCGCCTGCTTCGACCGCCGCATTCACTGCGCCGACGTCGCCGCGTACCATCACGCTGACCAAGCCGCTGCCGATTTTCTCCGTTCCGATCAAAGTAACTTCCGCCGCTTTGACCATTGCATCTGCTGCCTCGATCGCTGCCACAAGGCCTCTCGTCTCGATCATGCCCAATGCTTCCTTTGCCATGTTTCTATCCTCCTGAAATTTATCCGTTTTAATTTTTATCAAAAGCGTTCAGCTTCAACATCTTCTGCGTCCCTTCTTCGGGATTCGCAATGACGAATTTATCGACCACGCCGGAAATTCCTTCCGCCGCACTCGCCGCCGCTTCCATTGCCGCTTCCACCGCCGCAACATCGCCGCGGAACTTGATGCAGACAATCAACGGCACGGGAAGTTTATCCGCGTTGCCAGGTTTGTTTTTGTCGAAATGCTCTATCGTCACGTCCGCCGCTTTGCAGCCTGCATCCGCCGCCACAAATGCCGTCGCCAATCCGAACACTTCCAAAATACCGACTGCCTGTGCCATAATCTACCTGCTTATTTATTGATGATCGCGATCTTCAGTCCTTCCATACGAAGGTTCGTCTGATGCGCTTCATTGATCTGTTCAAGCGGGAATGTATGCGTGATCAGCTTATCCATCGGCAAGCCGATCCCCTTCGCACGTTTGAGGAAATCAAACGTCGTCGCATAATCGCGGAGCGTGTAAACCCAGGATCCGACCATCGTAAGCTCTTTCGAGCATATGTCGAAATGCGGGTTGATCGTCGCGTCACCGCCGTTGATAAAGAAACCAAGTTCGCAAAGTCCGCCGCCGTTGCGCACGAATTTATAAATATTCGAATGCGCCGCGGGAGATCCCGTGCACTGGAATGCAAAATCAGCCAGATGCCCGTCAAACGTATCTTCCACTGCCTTAGCAAGATTCTCGATCCCTTTGTATTCTTTGAAGTTTACCGTACGGTCGGCTCCCATCTGCTTCGCAAAATCAAGACGCTTTGCTTCGCCGTCCACAGCGGTAATATGCTCGATACCCATGGTACGCAGAACCGCTATGCAGATCAGACCGATCGGGCCGCAGCCTTGCACGACTACCCGGCTGTTGAAACGCAGGATCCCCGTGGTTTTTGCACGTTCCACCGCATGCACCAAAACCGCGCAGGGTTCGATCAGAATACGCGAAGACAGATCCAGATCGCTTACGTTGAAGATCGTGCTTCCGCCGCGTACCAACAGATAATCGGAGAACCAGCCGTTGAAGTGAATGTCATCGTCGGGAAGAAGTCCGTAAACGTCTGCCCCGCCCACATTCTGTTTGTTCAGATCGAACATCGTGATATCGGGATTGTCTTTGAAGATCATGCAGGTAACAACTTTGTCGCCGAGTTTCAGGTCTTTGCCCGCGCTGTCCTTCTTGACATTTTTGCCCATCTTGACGATCTCACCCGTCCCTTCATGCCCGAGCACGACAGGAATCAGATTGAAAGGATCGCGTTTGAATTCGTGCGCATCCGTACCGCAAATGCCGCACCCTTCCACTTTCACGAGGATGTCGTCATCGCCTACCGGAGGAAGAGGATATTCTCTGATCTCGTATCTCTCTTTTTCTACCAGCATTGCCACACGCGCTTTCTGCGGGATCGCTCCGCCCGCCACGCCCGAAGATGCTGCCGCCGGAGCAGCCGGTGCCGCACTCTTGGCGCCGCCCGTCATATCTTCGAGAACCTTTCTGACGATTTCTTCAATATTTTTATTGTTGATATCCATTTTTCTCTATATCTCCTTTCATCAGCGGATACACAGACTGTCACTCATGACACAGCGACGGCGCTTCGTGAACGTTGCCGCAGAAGTCAGACCTTCGCCCGTTCTGCTCGCAATCGTAAACGTGCAGAAACCTTCACCGCCAAATCCGATCGCCGCATAGGACGGCCCGTTCTTGACCAAAATCGCCGTATCGATCGCCTTTGCATATTTCGTAATATTGTCGACGTTCTTGGAATGTATATGCGCCGAATGACGATTGCCGTGTTCCAGCCACACTGCCTTTTCCACCGCGTCGTCAAAATCTTTCGCACGAACGATACCCAGAATCGGCATCATTAATTCTGTCGAAATCAAAGGATGTTCTTTCTCGCCTTCAAATATAATGCAGCGTATATCGTCTGATACTTCCACGCCGACCATGCCCAGCAAAACTTTCGCGCTTCTGCCCACGCATTTACGGTTCAATCCCTTCGGCGTCAGTACCGTGGCGACCAGTTTATCCTGCACTTCCTTGCTCGCCAGATAGCATCCCTGTTCCGTGATCATGTAATTCATCAGTTCGTCCGCAATGCTGTCGACCGCAACAACTTCTTTCTCCGCTATGCAAGGGAGATTGTTGTCAAACGTGCAGCCGTTGACGATATCCTGAGCAGCTTTGCGAATGTCCGCCGTTTCGTCCACAAGCGCCGGAGGATTGCCTGCACCCGCTCCGATTCCGCGTTTCCCCGACGAAAGCACTGCCGTAACTACTCCCGGCCCGCCCGTCGCCACGATCAGCGGAATATCCTTATGTTTCATCATGATCTCGCTCGACTGCAAGGTGGGCTTGACAAGCGAACAAGCCACATTTTCCGGGCCGCCCGCTTCCACACACGCTTCGTTCACCAGCCGAACCGCAAAATTGCTCGTCTTGATCGCCGCAGGGTGCGCATTGAATACCACCGTGTTCCCGCCTGCGATCATCCCGATGCTGTTGCAAAGAACCGTCTCGCTCGGGTTCGTGCAGGGCGTGATCGCACCGATCACACCGAACGGCCCCATCTCGATCAGCGTCAGCCCGCGGTCTCCCGACCACGCGACTGTCGTGATGTCTTCCGTACCCGGCGTCTTTTCTGCAACAAGACGGTTTTTCAGAATTTTATGTCCGACGTTGCCCATCCCTGTTTCGTCCACAGCCATACGGGCAAGCGTTTCCGCATTTTCGTTTATCTTCTGACGGATCTTCGTGATGATCTTCTCACGCTGATCCATCGACATCCTGCGAAGCACTGCCTGTGCTTTCTTTGCAGCCGCGATCGCTTCGTTCATGTCCGTAAAAATACCCATGCCCGTCTGCGTCTGCTCTCCGAGGCTCATCTTCGCTATCACTTCTTTCACAATGTCCTGCACGGACTGTTCGTTCAACATTCGACCTCCTTAAACACCTGCCTGCCGTACGCAGCAAGCGCCGTATCCTGTTCCGCAGTTCCGCCGCTTACGCCCAATCCGCCGACGATCTTCCCGCCTGCTTCCAACGGTTCGCCGCCGCCGAATATCACGATCTTGCCTTGGTTCGTGAACTGGATCCCGTACAGCGACCCTCCCGGGGCAGCCAGCTTAGCAAGCTCCGCCGTAGACATTTTCAGTGCCACCACCGTATATGACTTCTGCAAAGCTACATCCCAGCTGGCAAGATAGGCTCCGTCCATCGCCTGCACGCTGACGGGATTTCCGCCCGCATCCGCTACGGCAATCACCGCATTCACTCCCATCTCTCTGGCCCGCGCTTCCACCGCTTTCGTCAAAGCGCGCGCCTTTTCCAGGGTCATTTTATGCTTACCGCAGCACCCGGATCCACCTTTCGCGCCGCGGACGATCTCTTCAACAAGGACGGAAATCTGCTTCTCGTCCATGTGTCAGATTCCGAGCTCCTGCATCACTTTCTTCGTGATCGCCGCTACGAGGTCAGAATCGGACGCCGCGCTTTCCGATTTGGACGCACAACCGCCGCAAGAATGACAGCTGGGTTTGCCCTCTTTCGCATTCAGGCAGATATTTGCCGGATGTTTGCCCTTCATTCCGAACTTACGACGGATCTCATACAGCCTTTCGACCTGTTCTTTGGAAAGTTCCTTCGGGCCGCCGAGCTGTTTGGACAGGAACAGAAGCTGCGCATAGAATTCGACAGACTCCATCTTGTGATATGCATTCAGGAGCGTGTCCGAATATGCCAGCGCGCCGTGGTTTGCAAGCAGAACCGCATCAAAATACTGCAGATACTTGGAAACCGCATCCGGAATTTCTTCCGTAGAAGGCGTGCCGTATTCCGCGATCGGTACGCATCCGAGAGCGATAACCGCTTCCGGCATGATCGGCTGCGTCAGAGGAATTCCCGCGATCGCAAACGACGTAGCATACATCGGGTGCGCGTGAACAACCGAATTCACATCCGGGCGCTCTTTATAAACACGCATATGCATCTTGATTTCCGAAGAAGGTTTGAATCCCTTGTTCGCCTGCAAAACTTCACCGTTTTCGTTCACCTTGCAGATGAATTCCGGCGTCATGAATCCCTTGCTCACTCCCGTAGGCGTGCAGAGAAATTCATGGTCGTTCAGCTTGACGGAAATATTGCCGTCGTTCGATGCAACCATGCCGCGGTTGTAAATACGTTTGCCGATATCGCAAATCTCTTTCTTGATCTCGTACTCGTTTACCATCTTCAAATCTCCTGTATGGTTTTTTGTTTTTTTATTTACAGCTATATTATACAACACAATCCCACAAAAGTCAACATCTTATTTTATAATTTTTTGTGTTTTTGTGAGATTTTGTTGTTTTTTGTTTGACTTTTGTTCCCAAGGCAACACATCACCGGGCTCTTTAAGGTATTCGAAGATATCGGTGATCCCTTCGCCCGAATAGGAAGAAACAAAAAATATCTTTTTACAGCCTGCCAGGCGTAGCCAGTTCGCAGCCCGCTCCGGATTTCCGTGCGGGTCGTCCGTCTTAGTCACGATCCCGACCACTTCCCTGTTGACCATGCAAGTCACGCACGGCGGAAACAGAGAAAACGGTTCCGTCGAGGAACACAGCAGCCCGACCACGTCCGCTTCATAGGAATACAATGCAAGCGCATAGCCCAGCCTCTTCGTCTCGGCATATTCGCCCGGCGTATCGATCAGTGCGCCTTCAAAATTTATGTATTGAGTTTTTTTATAGACAAGGCGTTCGCCTCGCAGAGCCTGTGTCAGCGTAGTTTTTCCTGCGCCCGTACGCCCCATCAACACAATTTTACGCATATCATGTTCTTGTGATCGGGCAGCAGACAAATCCGAGCACGTCGCGGCTGTAAGCAATCAGAGCTTCCAGTGCCGCATCCACTTCGGAAACAGTCCCCGTCACGATCAGCGTTCCGCTGAACCTGTCCACAAACCCAAGATCCACGCCCGAAGATTTTATCGAAATATCTCCGAGTATGATCGCCGTCTCTGCAGGGCTCACCGTCACGATCCCGATTGCCGCCTTGCTGTAATCGACTGCGGGATCCAATCCGAGTTTCTGATAAAGTATTTTATCGGGATTGGCTATCACATGCGCGATCGTGATCTGTTTGCCGGGTACCAGCTCCTGCACGATGCGGAGTTTGCCCTTACTGTCTTTCATCAAATCATCCAAATCCATCCGCTTAGCCTCCTATCTGACAATCCAGCCCGGATACACGCTCTGCGGCACGGAGAAGTTTTTCCATTTCTTCCGCTTTCGGCGGCAAAATGTCTTTCATCTCGTATTCCCTGCCCAAGCCTTCATACTTATCCTGCCCCAACCGATGGTACGGCAGAAGGTGCAATTTTCTGACCCCCGGCAGCGTCGCCGCAAACTTGGCTATGCTTTCGATTTCCGCTTCCGTAGCATTGAACGTCGGGATCACAGGAACGCGGATGATGAGTTCCGTCATCCCGCTCTGCGCAACTTTCCGCGCATTCTCCATCATCAGTTCGTTGCTGCGGCCCGTAAACGCTTTATGCTTCAGCGGATCCGTGTGTTTTATATCCATCAGATATTGATCCAGGTACGGCAGCATGCGCTCTATCACAGAATAATCCGCACAAGCCATGCTTTCCATCGCCGTCGTAAGTCCCGCCTCTTTCGCTCCGCGCAAAAGCGCTTCGCAAAAATCCGGCTGACAAAGACTTTCTCCGCCCGAAAGCGTCATGCCTCCGCCGCTGCGCCGATAATACGGACGATCTTTCACCACCGTCTCCAGTACTTCCCGTACCGTTACGTCCTGCCCGATCGTCTTCGGCTTGCCCTGCACCAACATCGTCTGAATCTTATATTCCTGCGATTCGGGATTGCAGCACCACTTGCAGCGAAGTACGCAGCCTTTCAGGAATACGATCGTGCGGATGCCCTTCCCGTCATGTATGGAGAACCTCTGTATATCAAAGATCCTCCCTTTTGTATCCAGATAATTTTCCGCCATAAATTTTAAAATCCCTGCTCGGTACGATGTATTATATCATCCTGCAAACTTCTCGAAAGCGTCGTGAAGAATGCACTGTATCCTGCCACACGCACCACCAGATGTTTGTATTTTTCCGGATATTTCTGCGCGTCGAGAAGCGTTTCTTTCGACACGACGTTGAATTGCATATGGCTGCCTTTCTGGTCGAAATAGGAACGGATCAACGCGACAAAATTCTCAAGTCCCTGCCTGCCGCTCAGTGCCGAAGGGTGGAACTTCTGGTTAAACAGCGTTCCGTTCGATGCAATGTAGTGATCCAGCCTTGCCACCGAGTTCGCCGCAGCCGTCGGTCCGTGCACATCTTTCCCCGCCGAAGGCGAAACTCCGTCCGCCACCGGTTTGCCGGCAAGCCTTCCGTCCGGCGTTGCTCCCGTCTGCGCTCCCAAAGGTACGTTCGCCGATACCGGATACAACCCCGCCTGGAAATGTCCGCCGCGCGGATTCATATATTTTTCCAGCGGCCGCGTATATGTATAAGCCACATCGCGCGCAAACGCGTCCACCTCTTCAAGATCGTTGCCGAACTTGGGCACATTTTCGATCATTTCCAGAAGTTTGTCGTATTTTGTACTGTTTCCGACCAGTGCCGAAACAGCCGACGCGATTTCCGCTTCCGTAACATTCTTGCCCGCGGCTTTCAGTTCTTTTACCACTTCCGCAACGACCTTCTCCGCTTTCTGCGCATCCAGTCCTTTGCCGTAATTTTCCCGCAATGCTTCCCGATATTCCGCAAGCGTTACTTTCTTCTCGTCAAATACGAGCGTTTTGATCGCATACAGCGAATCCGCCATATTCGCAATGCCAAATCCCTGCGGCCCCGTGAAATTGTAGATTGCTCCGCCTTCCTGTACCGATTTTCCTCGCCCGATGCAATCTTCGATCATCCCCGAAAGGAACGGCAGCGGGCATCTCTCGGCATGCGCCACGTCGATCGCATTGTCTGCATTCACAAGCAGTGAAATGCAATAATTCATCTGCTTTTTATAAGCGTCGTAGAACTCATCAAATGTCTTCATCTGCGCTACGTCGCCCGTATGGATACCGACCTGCACGCCTTTATCCATCCCGTCCGAGAACACCAGTTCCAGAGGACGGCACATGTTGAAAAACGCAGCATCGTGCCAGCCTTCCGTCTTGCCCGACTTCTGCGGCTCCACGCAACCGATGATATTGTATTCCCGCGCATCCTGCAAGGTCAGCCCGCGGCTCATCAGAGAAGGAATGATCACTTCATCATTATAATAAGCAGGCAGTCCTACTCCCGTACGCGTCAGCTCTGCCGCATGCATCAGAAGTTCGTGCGGGCTGTTGTTCCATACACGGATGGAAAGCGACGGCTGCGGCAGCAATACATGCATCGATGCCGTAATGCACATGAATGAGAGATCATTGGTAACATCCAGCCCGTCCGCATTCTGCCCGCCGACGATCAGGTTCTGGAAAAGGCTGTATCCGGCAAAACCCTCCGCGCTCGCCGCGTCACGGCATTTGTTGAGATCATTGAGCTTGATCCATATGCAATCGATCAGCTCCTGCGCGTCTTCCCTCGTCAGCGTCCCTTCGTCCAGATCCTTTTTATAATAAGGATACATGTATTGATCGAATCTGCCCGGAGAAATGGAATGTCCGCTCGACTCGATCTGCAGAAGCTGCTGCACAAACCAGAAGGACTGGCAAGCTTCCCAGAAATTCCTCGCTCCGTTTTCCGGTACGTTTTCACAGTTCTGCGCGATCATCAAAAGCTCAGTCTTGCGCTTTTCGTCGCTCGTCTTCAGCGCCATATCCCGCGCAAGCGCCGCATACCGCTTCGCATATATAACGGCCGCTTCACAGCTCATGATCACTGCCTGCAGAAAATGCGTACGCCGCGCACAGTCCGCATCCCCGAGTTTCACTTCCGAAAGTGCTTTCTTTGCTTTATCCGCGATTCCCTTGAATCCGACCGCCAGCACCCAGTCATAATGCACCGTCACATGGCCGACTCCGTTATAAAAATAGTTTCCGGGCGTGAAAATATTATGCTCGATCGCACGGATCGTCTCCGGTGCCATATAGGAAGTCGCAAGCTCGCTCGTGGTCTTCCCTTTCCAGTACTTGTCCGCTTCCGCAATCTCACGCTTTGCACTGTCGGAAATATAAAAAGGATCCGCCGTACGCGTCGCGACAGTGTTAAACTCGGATTCCAGCCATTCATAGGAAAATTCAGGATATGTCTGACACCCTCTCGGAGCCAGCGTCGTGCTGCCCACGATCAGTTCTTCGTCCCGGATCGTAATGGGAAGATTCTGCAGAATGTGCAAAAATGCCTTCGCTCGCCGCGTTATGATCGGCTCTCCCTCCGTCTCCTTATAAGATTCCGTAATCAGCCTGGCTCGCGCCGATTCTATTTCCGGCATCTTCTTATAAAGATTCTCTTTCAGTCTCCCGATACGGTCCCGCATCGCTATTTTTTCTGAATAAAATTTCGCCATAGCCTTTTCCGCCTTTTAAATTCTTTCATTGTTATTATAACCCGACATTCCACAATTGTCAACACCTTGCGCAAAAAAATTTGTGGTTTGTTGTATAATTTTTGTTGCTTTATGTGGTTTATGAAAAAATTTTTTATTTTTTTTGATAAGAATCTGTTGTTTTTTTGACAAAACAGGTATATAATCAAAGCATGAACATTTTGATTGAAACACATTCTCATACCGTTGCCAGCGGTCATTTTACGCGGGACACCATCACGGATCTTGCACGGGCCGCGCAAACAAAGGGGATCCGGCTCCTGTGCATTACGGATCACTCCCCTTCCATCCCCGGGTCTGCGACAGACAACTATTTCCGCTCCCTCAAATATTGCGAGAAAAAACGATTCGGCGTCGAAATAATATACGGTACGGAAGCCGACGTCATGGATGAACACGGCAAACTCGGCATGCGCAATGAAATTCTTGCCGAAATGGGAATCGTCATTGTCAGCCAACATCCGCCCTGCTTTAAACCTTCCGATATCGATACGAATACGCGCGGCATGATTCATGCAATCGAAAGCGGCTGCGTCGATATCGTCGGTCATCCGGATGATGAAAAATACCCGCTCGACGCGGAAACTCTGGTCAATACCTGCAAACAGTTCGGCACGATGATCGAAATGAACAACGCCTCATTAAATCCGAACGGTTACCGCGGCGATGCAAAAGCGAGAGACGCCGAATTGCTGAAATTGTGCAAAGAAAAGCGTGTCTATGTTTCGCTCGGTTCGGACAGCCACGGCGCTTCCCACATCGGAGATTTCAAATACGCACTTGAGCTCGTTCGCGATTGCCGTTTCCCTGAAGAATTGATCGTAAATTCCTCTTTGTCTCTGTTTCGCACTTTGTTGGAGCCGCATCGTGCAGCCCGAAACGATCTCATTCATTGAATAGCGATTTTCCGACACAATTTATTGTAAACATTTACAGTCCCTGAAATTACCGATCCGGCAAGACTGTTGCGGAATGCAACAGCCTTGCCGTTTTTTATATAGCAAGCCCCTCGGGTTCTCCGAGGGGCTTGCTATATAAAAATCCCCGAAAAACTCATCGTTTTGCGGGGATTCGAAAGATAATCATTTATTCGCTAAACATAGATTTGACAGAAAACGTTACCTTATTAATTATGAATATTTATACTCTGTTTTAAGGTTTTATCACTGAAAAAAGAAAAACACCTATTGCTGTCCAACCACTGGGGTTCAGATTGCAATAGGTGTATCATATGGTGCGAGTGACAGGACTTGAACCTGCATGGGATCGCTCCCACTAGAACCTGAATCTAGCGCGTCTGCCAATTTCACCACACTCGCATGGATCTCAAAAAAATACATCCGCAAAGCCTGAATCAATCCTGCAA
>USSJ01000019.1 GCA_900557285.1 uncultured Clostridia bacterium
ACCTCCCCCGTCGCCGTGCCTGTATTTCTCGCGCAAAAAAATACATTGCGCGGCAGAAAGTCGTCCCGCGCAACAATGTATTTTTTCTCGAAGGAAATTCCTGCCGATTATTTTAACAGCTCTGTGAGAGCGCGCCCGTCGCATGCAGGATAAGGGATCCCCATGGCCTTCGCCAGCGTAGGAGCGAGATCAAATATTTTACCGGGTTTTCCCACACAGTTTTCACGGAAGGCCGGCCCCTTGGCACAGAAAACAGGCTGCGGCCCCTTTTCCGGCATATGCCCGTGCGTTGCCCAGCCCTGACGATAATCGCTCATATCGCGGCAGCGCGCAATACTGGGATGGGCATACTCGTCCCCGAATCCCGTAAATCCGTCGGTATCGATGACAAAGGAGAAATTCCCCCAAAGCCCGTACCGCTCACGCGCTTCCTGCGCGTTCAAAACATTTCCGAATCCGCACAGCCCGTCTTCCAGCATGGATCGCAATGTTTTTTCCGCTTCCTTCCTGAACGATTCGTCTTTCGGATCGCGCAAGACAACATACGCGGAAAACCCGTTGGAAACCGCCCACGCTTTCCAATCGGCAAGTTTCCCCTGTTTGTCCGTTTCGATCCAGCCCAGATCCGCAAACAAAGTGTTGATATTGACCACTCGTTTCATATCCAGCTGACCGTGGTCGCTTACAAGAATAAAATTGAATTTTCCCGCATATCCCGCGGCTTCCATGGCACGGCAGACGATCCCGATCATATCGTCCGTTTCCTTGACCGCCTGCTCCGCCTGTTCACTGAAAACACCGAACCCGTGACGGGCGCCGTCCACATTGGCAGGATGAAGCATCGTAAGATCCGGGGTATAGCGGCGTATGATCTCCGCCGCGCAATCCGCAACAAAATAATCACACCCCGGATGCACGCCCGTACGCTCCATCTCTTTCGCGTACATGCGGACAATCTGCAACACTTCTTCGGATGAGCCCTGTGTCGCAAGCGCTTCCTCGATCGGAAGATTTTCGGCACACCCAGGCCACTCGTTGATCAGCCAGTCCACGTCAGGATGGTTGCCCGTCACCGGCCAGAAAACGCTCGCCGTCGTAAGCCCCGCGCGCTTCGCTGCCGTGAAAATATCTTCCGCTTTCACATGATCGTGCGTAAGTACCCACGGATGCGAAAATACACACGGCGTTATTTTCTCAAAATTGCTCAATATCCCCGTTTTGCCGGGCTGAAAACCCGTCGCCATGGAAGTATGCGCCGCGTACGTCACCGAAGGATAAACGGACAGCATGCTCTCCGTCCTCGCTCCGCCTTCGACATACTTCCTGTAATTCGGCAATGTCTTTAAAAGTTCCAAATCTTCCGTCACCAGCGCATCCGCCGACATAACGATAAATTTCTGTTCCATTTTCAGCCTCTGGTCAAAACGAATTTCTTTCCGCCGCAGAGCACAGGATCGCCCTCGGCTTTCCAGCCGTCGTGCAGCTTCAGAACACCGTGCGCACCCTCCGGAAGCTCCGCGTAAAGCAGGATCTTGTCCTCGCTCAGCCTCTGCCAGCTCGCTATCACCTTCCCGTAAGGCATCTCATGCTGTGCGTATGCGTTGTTCAGCTGTTTTACGAAATACGGAGAAATATCCACCCTGTAAATATCTGTCAGATCTTCGTTGATGCGGATCCCCGCGATATACGTGATATACCACGCCGCAATATCGCCCCAGAAATGGTGATTCATGGACTTGATCTTGCCCACCGTCACGTCATATTCCGTACCTTTGCGGAAAGTGTGAATGAATTCCCACAAAGATGTCGCACCGTGATCGATCATGTTTGCGTAGGAAGGCCGATCGGGACTCATTGCCGTTTCGTAAGCAAGATCCGCCATACCGTTCTCGCACAGCACACGCAGAAGCGCCTGCACGCCGATCACGCCGACCTGCATATGGTTTTCCGTTCCGCCCAGCATCTCCTTCATGCGGAGCGCAGCATGCGGAATTTCTTCTCCTTCATATACTCCGCGATACAGCATGACCGCCTGCGCCGTCTGCGTCAGACAATACGGACGGCAGAAATATATGTCTCCGTACCTCCACTCCACAAAATGAGCGCGCGCCGCCTGCCTGAATTCTTCTTTGAGCACCCGCGCCTCTTCCGCACGCGCCGTCATGCCCAGAATATCAAAAATCTTAGCCGCTTTCCCGCAGATATCCAGCGCACTCATCGTATCCGTAACGGCATTCGGCGTCCACGGATCGCTGTCGCGCAGCGCTCCGATCTGGCACCAGTCGCCCAGTCCGTACGCGATTGTACCGTCTTCCTTGCGGATACTCCTGAGAAATCCCAGATATTTGTAAATGGCTTCCGCGTTCTCTTCCAGAATTTCACGCTTGCCGGTATAACGATAGAGCATATACGGTAGAGCCGTCAGCACGCCGTCCCACGAAGGACCGCTGCCCCATCCGTATCCCCATCCGCCCGTGGGAACGATACACGGGATCGCACCGCTTTCTTTCTGACAGTCACGGATACAGGAAAGCCACATCCGCAAGGATCTTTCGCAATCCAAAAGCAAAATAAGCTGCTCGGCCGACAGATATGCGTCGCCCGTCCAGCCCGCCTTTTCCCTGTGCGGACAATCGGTAGGAAAATAATAAAAATTGGAAAAATCACTGCGAAGCGTGTTTTCAAAAGTCTTGTTCGCATAGGCGTCCGAACAGAAAAAACTCCCCGTCTTTTTCAATGCGGAGCTCTGCTCGGAAAAAACGATCAGATCGTCCGTTATCTGCGATCCTTCCGCCCCCGTGACTTTCACGTACCTGCACCCGTAATAGCTGAAACAGGGAGTGAATCCCTCCCCTTTTTCACCTTTGCAGGTGTATTCGATCTTCTGGATCTCTCTGTCTCTCTCGCGCGCACGCACCCAGCACTGGATATTCTTCGTATCCATGTTGCCGTTCTTGAACCATTCGCCGCACACGAGAGTCACCTTCTGCCCGGGCTTTCCGTCAATCTTCAGAATGGGTACACCCGCCGTATTCACACCGAAATCGTACAGGTATCCGTCTTCCAGCGGCACGATCGCCACTGCATTTCTCTTTTTATATTCACGGACAGGCTCAAAATCCGCAAGCACCCGCCTGCCCTTCGGAGTATCCGCAAGGATCGCCTCCGACCACGCCGAATCGTCGAACGAAGGCAGATTCCAGCCCCCGATCTCCTTGCGCGCATCGTAAACCTCCCCTTCCCGGTAATCATCGCACAAAATCGGCGACGGCGCCGTTTTCAGGCTGTCTGCGCTGGAAAAAATCACCTTCCCGTCTGCTTCCACGCAAAACGCCGTTTTGGGCGCCGCACGGAAAGACGCCTTGTCTATGTCCCACGGTCTGCCGCCGAAATTGTTGGTAAACCCGTTGCCGAGAATCAGCCCCACAACGTTTTTTCCCTCGCACAGATAACCGTTCAGATCATATCTGTCATACACCACGACCTGATCGGGATTGCCGATATACGGAGCAAGGATCCCCTTCGTGAGCCGCACGCCGTTGATGTAAAGATCGTAAAATCCCAGCGCCGTGACCGTGATCTCCGCCCGTTCGGGAAGCGCTTTCAGACAGAACGTTCCGCGCATATAAGGCGCAGGAACGTATGTATCATAATCGGAATATTCCTTCGTTGCCGCTTTAAAAGTTGTTTCAAATCGCATAACGGCTGACATTGACTCCTTGCACAATATTTTCTATCTCGTTCATGTGATGCACGCGGTAAGAACAGACGTCAAACTTCTGCTTTAATTTCTTATCTTCCACGACATCGTACGCAACACACGGGATCCGCGCGGCAACCGCCGCCTTCGCCCCCGTATCAGAATCCTCCACCGCGATCGCTTCGTCCGCCGTAACGCCGCACAGACGCATGGCCCGCAGATATACGTCGGGCGCCGGTTTCGCCGTGGGTACTTCGTCCCCGCATGCCGTGGCACAAAAATACCCGTTTAAATGCGTGATCTGCAGAATAGATTCCACATAATTGCGATCGGACGAGGACGCCACGGCCGCTTTTATGTTCCGGCTTTGCAAAAACTTCAAAAGCTCGGTCAATCCCTCGGACGGGCGCAGCCCGGAGTTCTTTGCGATTTCCATCAAAAAACTGAATTCACGCACGGTCAGTTCGTCAGCGGTATACGGCAATGAATATTGGGAAACAACTTCTCCCCAGAACGCGCGCTTGCTGCGCCCGATTGCGGTGGGCGAAATCTTTTCCACATCCAGTTCCAGTTCGGCAAGCAAACGGTTTCTCGCCTTTTCATGCAATGGCTCCGTATCCGCAATGACGCCGTCCATGTCGAATATGACTGCTTTTACTTTCATAACTGTATTATATATTTTCCTTTTGCTCGAATTTTTGCGTCTGCCAATACTTCGCCGAGTTTTTCCAAAGGCACAGGTTCGCAAACCATGCTCGTTACGTCCACCCGCCCGCTCTCGATCAGCGCAAGCGCTCTCGCCTGTGTATATGGATTGATGTATGAAGAACGAAGAGTCAGCTCCTTGCTGAATACATCGTAAGGCTTCAGCGCGATCGCATCGTCCGGTTTTGTCAGCCCGAACATCATCACCGTCGCCTTTTTGCCCGCCACGCGCACCGCCTGCTCGATGGTCTTTACCAACCCGCAGCATTCGATCACACAATTGAAGCCGTATCCCTGACATTCCGACTCAAACTGTTCGCCCGATACCGCACACGGATCCAGGCACAGATCGGCACCCAACGCCTCCGCCTGCCTGCGCTTTTCCGCCACCGGTTCGGAAACGGCGACGAACGACGCTCCCGAAAGGCGTGCAAGCTGCAGCATCAGAAGCCCGATCATCCCCGCTCCGATGACCAGAACACGGTCTCCCGCCCTGATATCGCATTGATCGATCCCGTGCAGACAGCACGCCAGAGGTTCCGTCATGGCGGCAGCTCTCAGATCCGTCTTTTCGGAAACGAGATGCGTCTGCTTTGCGGGAACGGCAACATATTCGGCAAATCCGCCGTTGACCATCGTGCCGATACCAGTCATATGTTCGCAGAAATGCCCTTTCGCCGCAAGGCAGGCAGGACAGCTTTCACACAAAACGTTCGGATCCACATCCACCCTGTCTCCGACCTTTCTGCCGACGACATCTTTTCCGATCTCAACGATCTCACCCGCAAATTCGTGCCCGAGAACTATGGGAGGATGTACTTCCGCACAACCTTTATCCCCTTCAAAGATATGCACGTCCGTGCCGCATACGCCGCAATACGCGACTTTCACCAGCACTTCGTTCGCTTTGGGTACGGGAATCGGAATATTTTCGACCCTGATATCATGTTTGCCGCAGAATACGGCGGCTTTCATCAACTTTTTCATAATCACAAGCCTCTCATTGCACTCTTTATTCAGCTAATTTTGTTTTATGAAATATCAGCCGCGGCGGCAAGCCGCCGCGGCATTCGTGTTTCTACCGATATTTCCCGGCGCCATGCGCCTCTCTATGCGGTCTGACCCGCATCGATCACTTTGTTTCCGCCAAAATATACACCGTCCGCTTTCACTTCCCAGACAGAATCAAATCCGGAGAAGTCTTCGGCCGCAAGACATTTTTCCGCATCCGCGTACAGCTTGATCTCCGTATTCGCTTCGCCTGCCCAACTATACGCATTGCTTCCGGAAGCCGCCGTGATCGCAAAGAAATTTTCCACAACACCGCTGTTCAACGCATCCGCCGTTTCGCCGGCTACCCAGATCCCCAGCAAAGGACCTGCCGCGCCCGAACGCAATTCAACGTCAAATACCACGTTCTTCATCAATTTTGCGCGATTCTGTGAAAACACGCCGTCCTGGTGCGATCCGTCGCCGATCGTTCCGCTGACAAATACGTTCTCCAATGTGCCCAGCCGCCGCCGAGAATTACAGAGTTGTTCGTTCCCTGTCCGTAAGCGTCTACCACCGCAAGATTGCGGATAACACCCGCACGCTCCACATACCCGAACAATCCTCCGTTGCCCGTCTTGACACCCTTGATCATATGACCCTGGCCGTCAAACACGCCCGCAAAACGTACCTGCGATGCATTGTTCGTATTCGTGGTTTCAATGTTGCCGAATACATAATCTTCACCGCTCATGTCAACGTCTGCATCCATCTTATACCACAAACTCGAAAGTTTTCCCTTCCCCAAAGCCACAAACGCCTGATCGAAGGCTTTCAGTTCCCCTGCATCCGAAATGATATTCGTCCATACGGTAACATTCACATTATACCGACGCACCGTGTCTCCGTCTTTCGCTATGACCGCGAATACATTGTTTCCGTCAAGGACATCCCGCAATGCGTCGGCGGTAAAGGTAAACGTGCCGTCCTTATAACCGAACGCAATCTTCGTGCCGTAAGCATCCGTTACGGATAACACTTCGCCAGTCACGGCGTCGGAGCCCGTAAGCGTAAAGGAAAGTTTGCCGTCCGCTTCGGCTCTGCTCAGCTCGTAACTGCCGCTCATGTTCACTTCTTCCGCCTGCGCTGCTACGACAAGCTTCCCGCCGAACAGGATGCCGGCTTCCGTCTTTGACCAAATGCTCGCATCAAACTTCGAAATATCGATCGCTTCCAGACAAGCATTGTTCGTCGTGTAAACAGCTGCGCCGTCGGAAGGAACGGTCGCCGTATAATTTCCTCCGTCCGGGCAACATACTCTGTCGCTCGACGTGATCACGACCAAATTTTCAACAGATTTGATCGCGCCCGCGATCCATGCGCCCAAAGCGGAATCGTACGTTCCCGTCGCCTGCGCACGCAAAGATATATTGAATACACAGTTTTTGATCGCTGCCGCACGCATCTGCCAGACAAGCCCGGAATAACTCCAGTGCGTCGTGCCGATCGATCCGCTCAGATACACGTTTTCCAGCGTGCCGTAAAAACCTTCCGAAAGAATATTCGAACCGTGGGATACATTCTGTTCCGTCTGCGTTCCTTCCGCATTCCATCCGTACGCATATGCATCGACGATCGCAACATTGCGGATAACGCCCGACGCCGTCACCCAGTTGAACATACCCTTGTTGCCGAGCTTTGCTCCCGTGATGGAATGCCCGTCGCCGTCAAATCCGCCCGCAAAGAACCGCGTTCCTTCACGCTTGTTCGGATCGCCCGAAAAATCACCGAACACATGATCACTGTCCGTCAGATCGATATCTGCGGTAAGACGGTACCATCCCGTAAGTGCATTCTGCTCCGTCGTCGCCGCATTCAGCTGTTCCTGGAAAGCAACCAGATCGTCTGCATCCGAAATCATCGCCGTCCAAATGGTTACATTCAATTTATAGAACCGATTGACTCCGTTATCCTTGGTCACGATCGTCAGTACCGTTTCACCGTCCGCCGCGTTCGCCAGCCCTTCCGCATCAAATGTCAGTACGCCGTCCGCATACTCCGCGGAAATCTCATTGCCGTAAACGTCCTTTACGGCGACGAAATTCCCCTTGATCGCTCCGGCATCGGTCAGTTCCACGGAAAGCATTCCGTCCGCCGCAGTCTTGCTCAGTTCATATTCACCCGCAAGGTCAACGGGAAGCGCATCCGCAGAAATAATCATGTCGCCGTTGAAATATATGCCGCTGTCGTCTTTCGTCCAAAGCGAAGACGTAAACTTCGCCATATCCAGACCGCCGTAACATTCCGCGTTGTTGGCATACACCGCCACATCGCTCCCCGGCAATGTCGCCGAACTGCTGCCGCCTTCCGGATTGCATACCTTGGAAGCCGTCGTGATCACGACCACGTTTTGGATCAGCTTCGTGGACGACGCCCCCGTCGTGATCCATGCACCCAAAACCGTATCGATGTCCGCCGTCGCTTCCTTGCGGAGTTCGATGTCAAAAATACAATCTTTGACCGCTTCCGCACGCATCTGCCAGACAAGTCCGGAATAACTCCAATGACTCGTGCCGACCGATCCGCTCACGTACACGTTTTCCAGCGTGCCGTAGAAGCCTTCCGCAAGAATGTTCGAACCGTGGGATACATTCTGTTCCGTCTGCGTTCCTTCCGCATTCCATCCGTACGCATATGCATCGACGATCGCAACATTGCGGATAACGCCCGACGCCGTCACCCAGTTGAACATACCCTTGTTGCCGAGCTTGGCTCCCGTAACGGAAAATCCGTCGCCGTCAAACAAGCCTGCAAAGTATCTCGTTCCTTCACGCTTGTTCGGATCGCCCGAAAAATCACCGAATACCTGATCGCTGTCCGTCAGATCGATATCCGAATCCAGACGATACCATCCCGAAAGCGCGTTCGCTTCACTCATAGACGCGTTCAGCGCTTCTTCAAATGCCAGCATCTCCGCCGGTGTGGAAATAAACATATCCCAGACCGTCGCCGAAAGAGTATAGTAATTGTTCGTATTGTTGTCCAGCATGACAAGCTGTAAAGTGATTTCGCCGGAACCCAATGCCTGCAGCCCTTCCTCGGTCAGCGTGATCACAAGATCCTGCCCCTGCACGGCCGCCTGTGCTCCGATCTCGTCGGAATTTTCATCCGTAAGTTTTACGAACGTCCCCGAAACTTCAGCTGCGGGAATGGTTATGGACTTATACCCGTCCGCCGCATTCTTGCTGAGCGTAAACTGCCCTTCGATCTCTCCCGCATCCTGCGCACTGATCACTGTGATCGTCACGCTCGTCTTGATATTTTCCAGCACCGAGGAAAGCTCGATCTCTTCTTTTACCTGTCCGCCGGAAACGGTATACATATACGCGGTATACGTAAGTTCGTATTCACACTCTCCCACCGTATCCAAAGTGAACTTTCCGTCCGTAACGCTTACACGTTCCGCTCCGTTGAGGATCGCGGAAGAGAGTTTGTAATAAACACTGCCCAACGCGTCGCCGTGCGTCCATTCCGCCGCCGCACTCTCGCCGACGGTCAGTCCGTATGTGCCGCCGTTGAATACGTTGCCCAGATCCATCTCAAGATCGCTAAACCCGATCGTCGCTTCAACGTCCGTATAGCGGATCCCGTAGCAAGCACCGAAATACACGCTCGCCCCGTCGATACTGGTTCCGTTTTCACCCGTCACGTACAGCCAGATGTCATTCGCCGAACGCGTCACGATGCGGTTATAACCGTACGAATCCAGATAATCAAAATTGATGTAATACGTTCCGAAAGATTTCGCAGGTATGGTCGCCGCGGGCGCAGAGTTGTTGCCGTCCGCACCGCCCGTATGATAACTCAGCTGGATCGCAAAATCATTCGGGTTGTAAACGCGCCATGCCATATAAGCATAATCGGAAAGCGCCGTGATATAGGAACTGATCGTATCCAGATGCCCTGCCGAAGAACTGATTCCGCTGAACGTTACCTTCGTCATGCCTTCGCTTTCCGCGGGGCCTTCCGTATCTGCAGGCAGCGTATCCCCGAATTCCACAAATTCAACCGCGTAATTGTTCCAGTTGCCGTCGCGCAGGAAGAAGTTATCCGTTCCCGCAGGCGTATCGGTATAGAAAATCTTGTCAGGCTTGACGTCTTCCTGCGGAATACGGTATTCCGTCGCCCCGTTTTTGACCGCCTTCATGTTTGCAAAGTACAGCGTTTCGCCGCCTTCCTGCGTCAGCCCGCTGGCATCCGTTTCCGAACTTGCAAGACACAGCACCAGTCCCGTAATATCCGCACGCGTTCCGCCCGCTATGTTCACAAATTTCAGGATCTCTATATCCCATGCCGCTCTCGTCCAGCCGTTCGGCTTCAGAACGACTCCGCCGCCCCATGCCAGCTGGATCGCAATCCTGTCGGATGAAGGATTGTAGATATCCACGGAAATCGTATCAAAATCCGAAAGATTTGTGATATACGGCATGGTCAGTATGATGTCCGCTTCACCCGTTTCCGTCCCGGTCGGGTTCCCTGCGTCACGCCAGACTTTCGTTGCTCCCGCGATGTCCGCATGCCTTTCATCGAGCATGCCTTCGGGCAAACTGTCCGCTTCCACAAATTCCATCCCGAGATTGTTGAAACGATCCGATGCCTGTTCCAGACCGAATTCGTTTTCAAAGTAGACGATCGTACCCTCTTCGTACACGTCCTCGCCTACGCCGCCCACAGGCACATCGTATGTGTAATCTTTACTGTTCCCCCACTCATCTTCCACGGAAATGGTGATGCGGTAAAAACCGCTCGAACGGTTCACGGTAAACGCGTATCCCGAAAGGGTTACAGACTCAGGCGTCGCCGACGAACTTTCATAATAATCTACTTTGAAACTCGTGGATTTCAGCGCTTCGTTCGCGCTGTAATGCGGTACGGCATAACTGTTCCCCGAAAAATACATGCTGGGGAACGACGTCGCCAGTTCAATAGTCGGAGCCTGACGGTCCGCAAAGTTCAACGTCATCACGGCATCTTTCACACCGTCCGCCCCGAATGTTATTTTCACAACCGCAGGTTCCGTAACCGTCACTTTGTTTCCCGACGAAACAGACAATGCCTCCCCGTTTTCAAAAACGGCACTCTTGATGGTAACCGTACGGTCAGATATCACCAATCCGTCTGCATCGCGCACATAAGGAATTTCGATCGTATATTCTCCGAGCTCACATTCTACAGGTTCGGAAGGTACGTCTATGTACATACCCTTTGAATTGTCGCACGCAACCATGGTCCACGCAAGCGCGAAAGCCAATAGTACG
>USSJ01000020.1 GCA_900557285.1 uncultured Clostridia bacterium
TTTTCCGTATAAATTTTGCGTGTTTATTTTCGCCATAATACCTTTTTCAGTAATTGCAGTTATAAAATATTTGTACAAGTTCTTCTAAATCTTTAATGGCGATGTCGAGATGTTCAACCGTCACGGTTTTTTCTTTTTGCGGTCTGCTTTTGTATAAGCCGCATTTATCGTCTTTATAGACTCCTTTTTGTTGCTCTTCGCAGAATCCTGCTTTATGTTTATCAAAAGAATAGCCGCATTTAACATAAAACGCTGTATAATAGCGGCAATTATTGCAAGTGTGTATATTTTGCTTGTCCATTATAAATTTTTTCTCTCCTCCTGTTCTTCCTGAATAATCTGACGTATCGCAGATAGATCCATCAGCATTTCATATAATGCTCTTGAAATCGCTCTCTTACGGAAATAGAACCGACGGCTATTTGATTTCCAACATTCACAGTTATCACCGTTGTTTACTAATTTGTCGTGTTGTTTGCAAAAGCCTTGTTTTGCACGCTCAAAACGATGCAATTTTTTTGTATAATAGCCTTCATAATGTCCGCAGTATACACATTTTAAACTTTTCTTTGCGGGTTCTTCTTCCATTTTTTTATCTCCTTTTAACGATATGCACGTAGGTTTGTGCATATTCTTATTATATACGTAGGAATGTGCAAAAGTCAAGTATTTTTTGCATATTCCTACTATAATAATTTTAGGTGATGTTATGGAAGAACAAATAAAAATCGGTGAAAGAATTAACGAATTACTGTTAATGAAAAATATTGATAACAAAACTTTTGCAAGTGCAATCGGGGTAAATATCAGTACTGTAAGCAGATGGAAGAGTAATTCCAAATATATGCGGCTTAATCAAATTATAAAAATAGTAGAATATTTTAATTGTTCTATTGAGTTTCTTGTCGGTCGCACAGATAAAATATTGGATTTTCAACCGACGGAATGCCCGCCGTTTTATTTGCATTTGACAAACTTGCTTAAAATCAAAGGTATATCGCGAAACAAAATCAACAAAGAAACACGCATTAAATCATCACATTTTGTAGATTGGAAGAACGGAGCAGCCCCTCATATTTTGTCGCTAATTGAACTTGCTGATTATCTTGGCATCACTTTAGATATTTTAGTAGGGCGCGAAAAACTATAAATTCAATTTACGTTATAAGCCTCACCAAGTCAAAAAAATCCGAACCTTTTGGTTTCAACCGATCGGTTCGGATTTTTCGTTTATCGGAAACAAAATAACAGGGCTTGCGGATCTTCCGCAAGCCCCGAAATGCTATTCTTCTTCGTACATGTCTATTAAATCAAGCAAAGATTCGTATGCCGACATACGCTGTGCTTCCTTTTTAGAGCTTGAATAGTTATAGAATGACCTACCGTTTTCTTCGACAAGGCATTCGCAACGCCAGACCGCACTCCCGTTATCGTCATACCATTGTTTGAATGTATAGATCGGTTTTGAAATCAACTTTTTTTGGTACAGTTCGTTAAGTTGCCTTATAGATTGGTTTTCATCGGGATCGCCGACGGCTTCCAAAATCGGATCGATAACATCTCCCTGCATTTCAAGCCACCTATAAAAGCATTCGGCACATTTTTCCCGTGCTTCCGCATTATTCATTCCGTACCCGTAAAAATATTCCCGTTCAAAAATCAATTGGCATTTATGAAACCCTTTGCCGTTTTCATGGACCCCCGCATACGGTTCAGCGACAGGTGTTTCGACAGCATTCAAATATCGATAATGCGGCAATTGCCCCCTATTTATCTGAAACCATTCCTGTACCATTCCCACATAATTCTGATTGTTTTCCAGATCGTTCTCAAAATATGATTTGAAATCGATCATGGACTCAACAACATGAGTAATCGTGTCCATATCCCAGTCGCAATCCAGAGCAACGGCCCCGACAATCGCTTCAAACAAATCTTCCTTAACGGATATGCTGTCTTGCCGGTTTTGCTTTGTATCTCCTTGGCCCATGATCAGATAATTTTGAAAACCGAGCGAATCCATCGCCTTTGACAGGGCTTGTTTTTTTACCAGGTCTTGTTTGATATCGGTGAATTTGCCTTCGCCGTATCTCGTTTGAAAGTGTTTCGGATTGCGGAGCTTAAACTCCGACCATTCTTTATCTTCCGTAATAATACCAAATTGCTCCATCATGATGCGAACAACCGCAAAGTCCAATGCCTTATCTCCGATAAATTCCAGAACTTCGTTGTTTTGTCCGCCATGTTCTTCGGAATATGATTTTCTGATAAAGGCCTGTTGCAACAGATTCTTATTATTAAATTCATACCCGATAGTTTTCTCAACTTTGCTCAAATCCGACATAAAAAACCTCCAAGGTCAAAAATTTACTTGGAGAACAAAAAAGGCCTGCTGAGGGCAGTATACTCCCCTTTATGCAGGTCTGATAAGTCAAAATAACAATTATAAATCAACCCGACTTACTGCCTTCCTTGACCCGCCCGAAAAAACTTTGGGAAATGCAGTTAGTATTGCTGATTTATATTTGGTATTTTAATCGATCAGCCTGTCTCCAAATATACTGGCATTTTAACACATAAAAACTGAAAAATCAAGTGTAAAATAAATTTTTTAAGACTGCGAAGTCTTGCGGAATTTTTGCACGACCTCGCAGTCTTTCCTGTAAACTTTTTGTACTGCTTTTTATCCCTTTCAAACACCCGTTTTTCCCCTTTCTTGGTGAAAAGGCGGAACGTTAATCGGCAAGGATCTCCAAAACACCTGCCGAAACAAGGATTTCATAATTTTTGGTAACGTCTTTGCCTCGGGAATTACAGACAGAGACTTCCGAAACTTTATTGAGAACTTTTCCGATGTCCGTAATGCTGCCGTTTGTCTTTACGGAAAGCTCCTCCCCATCCGCCAAAGTACCGCTCGAAATCCAATAACCGCCGTTTGTAAGCGGCGTTCCGTCATATATTTTTGTTTCAGACATCGTACGGATCGTGATCTTGCGGCGGCTGACCATCAATGAATTTTCCATTTCGTAATGGATGACAAATTCGTCCGTCCTGTCCCGCCCGCTTTGGTCGGTAATGGTATACGGCAATGACTCCATGACTGACGCGTCCAGAACGCCAGCATCCACCAGACTGATACCGTCCAGCGACAAATCCAGTTGAAATCCCGACGGCAAACCGCTGACGGTATACTCGTCAGACCCGTACGCCAACGGCGTCCCGTCATAATATTTCTGCAAACTGTATGGCTGAACCGTGATCACCATTTCACTGACGACCCTAAGTTTTCCCGAACTGTAACGGAAATGTATCCCTGTTTCACGGCTCCCGTCCGGCGCATACAATTCAAATTTCACAATTTGACTGAAGGAAGTTCCGATCTCCGTCCGGCTGCCGCTGAACTGCGCCGTATATGTATAGCCGTCCTGCAAAAGTTCACGGAAATAATACGCGTTTTCACCCGCACACCCGACAACGGTCTCCGGGTACAGCGGGCTTCCGTCGTATTGTTTGATCTCATCCGCAGGACAGATCCATATCTCGCCCGGTTTTCCTTCGATCCCCGAACCGCCTCCGAACACAGGTCCTGCGCCCGTAACTTCTACCTGCACCCATCCGAATCCGTCGATGTAAACCTCTGCCCACGCATGCGCATTATTGCCGGTGATCTCCGTCCATGTACCTGCTGCCGTTTCTCCCGCATACCCGATCGTATAGCGCGCCGGGATCCCCAGGGTTCGGTACAACATTACTGCCGCACTCGCAAAATGCTGGCAGATCCCCTCTCTGTAATCCCGCAAAAAGCTGACCACCACGTCGCTTTCCCGATTCAGCATAGCGTTGAATTTAAGATTGTAAGTTGCTGCATTTTGGATGTAATCCGCCACTTTCCCTATGATATCGGGGTCGTTTCTGTCAAAGCCTTGCTCTGCTATCACGGTATTCAGATAAGCCCGCGTAGATCCCGGCACAAAAGTATAATTCTGCCGCACAAATGCCCTGTACGCCATTTCTTCCGCCGCATACGCTCCGCTGTTTGCCGCCAGCTTGCCGTCCGAAACATAATCATAAACATAATACTGCAAACGGATACTCTTGCTGACATCTCCCTGATACAGCACATCGCTCATCTGGATTTCATAATCGTATTCCCCGCCTGCCAGATAATACGGAAGCACATAATCGCCGCCCAAAAATTCGATCTCAATGTCGGAAGCTCTTCCGCCAGTGTTCTGCAATGCCATGCCCGGCAGATAGTTCATACTGTAGGTATTTTCCAGCCAAGCGCCGTAGCTTTCCGCCTGCTGCCAATCCCTGCCCGTATAATCTCCGAAACTCATCAGCCGCAAATATACCATGCCGCCCGCTTGGGAATTTACCTTCAGAGCGACCGTCGCCATAGCGCCCCCGCCGATTTCACTGCTCCCTTGACCGCCTCCGCCGCCTTGACCGGAGCCGCCGCCGAACTTTCCGCTCGTATCCAGATTTCCGCCCTGTCCTTCATAATCCGACCAGGTTATTTCCAGCAATCCGTTGATATAGCTGATCGTATAATTATTCGTCGTTTCCGTGCCGTCCTGCCGATAGATCTCCACTTCCTGCACATTTTGTTTCATCCCGATATCCATGATATACGTGCTTTTTGCCGTATGCGTATACTCGCCTTCCGCCAGCGGATACATGCTGATCTCCGAAATTTCATGGCCTTTGTCGCTGTGCACTCTTCCGTCGAACGGCCAGGAATGGCTGTCCGTTTCGATCACGATCGGGCGGGGATTCACTTTCAATGTGCCGAACTGATACGATACCCGCACCACGGCCGTAACATCTGCCCCTGCAAAACTTATTACCTTATACGAAATACTGTTTTCCGACTCACCGACATCGGTCTGCACTCCGACACACGAAACCTCGACGGTATAACTATCGGGCAGCGTATTTTTCAAAGTATACTCCGCATTGGTAAGAGGCGTACCGTCATATGTCTTTTCCGCACTGCCCGTTATGATCTCCAACTGCCCTTCCGGTATCTGCACGGTAAGGATCCCGCAGCTTTCTCGGATCTCATAATTAAAAGTAACGTCGCGCCCGTTTTCCAAAATGCGCACTCTCTCGATCGTATTTTCACTCTGTCCGATCTCCGTCTGCGAACCGGAATACAAAATATCCGCCTTTTGTCCGTTCACCAAAGCAGAAGACAAACCGTATTCGGGAATAATTTCACATGCGTGCTTTGTCAAAGGCGTACCGTCATACATTTTTTCGGCGGAGGCTGTTGCCACGCTTATGGGTCGGGGCAACACTTCGATGATGCCCTCCGCACAGGAAATCGAATAATTGAATGTTATATTCCGACCGTTTTCAAAAATGCGGACGGAATCCTCCACTATGACATTCGCAACCTTGCCGACATCCGTTCTGGATCCCTCCGTTTTCAACGCATAGGTATGCCAGGACAGCAAACCCTCCTCGCCGCTCTCTCTTTGAGCCGTTGCACTCACCAGATACACCGGGGTGCCGCTATAATAGACCGACTCGCTGGCTGCCGTAAACAGGACAGAGCGCGGCGTAACAACAAGGTCTCCCTTCACAACCGTTACCAAATAATCAAACGTTTTGTCAGCGCCGTCGGAGTTATAAATAATAATTTTTTGCAATCCGCATTGACTTGTACCGACGTCCGTCTGCGATCCGCTCGATTCATAGTACAGGGAATGTCCTCCGACAATGGCAGGCGTGTACTCCGACGAAACCGTAACGTTTTCCGAAACGAGCGGCGTACCGTCATACACTTTTTCCCTGCTCTCCACCTGCAATACGATCGGGCGAGGCGTAACTTCCAAAACGCCCGGATTCTGGCTGATCTCGTAATCGCCGCTGATATCCGCGCCGTCGGCATCATATACGCTGAATTGAAGTTTGTTTTCCACTGTCCCGACATCTTTTGCAACAGAAAGCGGAACCGTACGGATAACATGCCCCTCTATCAATGAGTAAGGGCTTTCCTTTGATACGGCAAATTCATTCATAAAATGCGTCTGACCGTCGTAAACCCAGACACCCGAAGCAATATCCGCCGTAACAGGGCGGCGCAGAACGCGCAGCGTCCCCGTTTTTACCGATATCGAATAATTGAATGTTACATCTCTTTCGCCGTCCGCGATCTTTACGTCCGCAACAGTGTTAAAAGATTCTCCCGCATGCGTACGCTCCCCCACGATTTCCACGGATATGGTCTGACCTTCGACAAGCGCAGGCCCGTAATCACAATACACCGCAAAATCGCCGCAAAGAAGTGCCGCAGCGTCATACACTTTTTCCGCACTGCCCGATTCCACCAAAATCGGGCGCGGCACCACCGTAAGCGTGCCTGTCGCATACGTTAGCGCATAATTTTTCGTAACGTCCTTTTCACCTTCGCGCACATAAAAACTCTGCACGGAATTTTCCGAACTGCCCACATCCGTCTGCGATCCCGCATTGACGGCAATTCCCGTATGTCCTTGCACGAACGCGGGCCCGTACTCACAGCTCAACGTAAACGCATCGGAAGAAAGCGGTGTTCCGTCGTACATCTTTTCTGCGCTGCCCGCCGTTACAGTGATCGGTCGGGGCAGTATTTCCAGATCGCCCCACACATAGGAAAGACTGTAATTTTCCGTAACATCCCTGCCGCTCGCATCGCAGATACGCACCTGCACTATATTTTCTGCATTTCCCGCTTCCGTTACCAGCGTTGCGGAAATCGTTTTTGCCGTATCACCCTGTACAAGGGAATACCTGCTGTCGGGTGAAACCCTTATGCCGCCTTCAGAATGCGCCTTTCCGTCATAGATCCAGCTGTTGTCCGCCGAGCGCAAAAGGACGGGCCGTTTTAGGATCTCCAATGTCCCGTACGTATAAGAAATGTCGTAATTTTGTGTAACGTCCTTCTGATTTTCGTCCGAAATACAGATCGTCGTTTTATTTTCACTGATCCCAGCATACCGCACGGTATACGGAACCGAAACCGATACCGTATGCCCTTGCAGGAGTCCTTCCGTTTCGCTTGCGACCGCTACAATGAATTGATTGTCGGTATGTTCCAGCCCGTCATACATCCATGTACCGCTGCCCGTCGTAACGGACACGGGACGCGCTTCTATATGTAAAATGCCCGCATCATAAAACACGGAATAATTATCCGTTACCTCACGTTCTTTGTCCCAAACGGCAAAGCGTATCAGATTCTGCGTATCACCCGCGTTCTCCGCCGCGCAAAGCTCTGCGATTTCGATCGTATGCCCTTCCAAAAGTCCGCTTCCGTCCTTCGCGTCCTGCACGCGGTACTCCCCGCACACAAGCGGCTCACCGTCATACAATTTTTCCGCATCGCCCGTCTCGATGTACAGCGGACGTTTTTCCACCGTCAGCTTTCCCGGAATGATCTCGATCGCATAATTATCCGTTACATCCAGTCCGCTGTCTTCCCTGACGACACAAAGCTTCGGGATGTTCTCCGTCTCACCGGCTTCCGTTCGCTGTGCGCTAAATGTTGCCACCAGCCTGTCGCCCTCTGCCAAAGGAGTTTCTTTGGACAACTCATACCCGTCAAACATCAGGGGCGTTCCGTCATAGACGCCGCTTTTGTTCTGAACCGCAACCGTGATCTTTCTCTGTTGAAAGCCGATTGTTACCGACACAGGCTGAAGATCGTAGCAATCCGTTACATCGTTACCTTGCGAATCCTGTACCAAAACCGCTTCCCGCACGGGAATAACGGTCGTTTCCTGTGCCGACAGATCGCCGTAAATAAAACGGGAACAGGATATCGTATCCGAATACGCGAGATCCGCCGAGACTTTCGGAGTATCTCCGTAGCCCACCGTTGCACCTTCCGCGCGCACTTTTGTTTCCTTCGGCAAAACGGAAAACGAATATTCTCTCCCGTAGCGCCAGATCCCGAAAGGGCCTTCCGCCTTGGCACGCACCCGATATTCCCCGACGCGTACGGGAAAACCTTCCGACCAGTTTTCCGACCCGTTTCGCGCAAATTCGTAATGCACGTCAACGAAAATTGCGTCCGCTTTATAACTGATCGCTTCTCCGTAACACACCGTTTCGGGACAAGCGGCAACGTCATAGACCATTCCGCGGATCCCGACAAGGACAGAGATTGCCGCCGCTATGAATGCCAGTATCGCGATCCATAAAAAACGGTAACGCTTTATGAAATTGAGAACGGCCGCATATTTTTTTATTTTGCGGCGATATTCTTCGTACAGCAAACCCCTCTCCTTTTTATAGTAAAAGTAACATTGTATTGCACACAAAATTTTTTTTGTCGCGTATCATGCCAAAACCTGCAAAATACCGCTGACAAGTATCAATTGATAGTTCCCCGTTACATCGTTGCCCGCCTCATCCGTGATGAGCACATCCGCAACAATATTTTCGCTCCAACCCGGCTGCGTCTGTGAACCTTCCACTCTGACCGCTATGGATTGACCGTCCGCCAACGCTTCCTCTTCGTTCTCGATCGTATACCCTGCATCCTGCAAAGGAGTTCCGTCAAAAAATTTCAGATTGCCGTTTGCAATGATCGTGATCGGGCGGGGAAGTATTTCCAACTCTCCGCATTCGCGGTTGACCTTATACACATCCGTAACGTCTTTCCCCGTCTCATCCACGATGCGTATAGTAAATGTGTTCAGGACCTTTCCCACATTCACACAGCTGCCCGTAGCGATAAGAGTTTCCACCCGATGTCCGTATAAGAGTTCTCCCACCGTTTCGCACGTGTTCTGCATAAGCGGTATGCCGTCGTAAACTTTTGTTGCGCCCTGCGTCTTTATTGTGATCTCCTGCAGATATACCTGCAATTTTCCCGCCGCAAAACGAATGTTATAGGTATCCGTAACATCTTTCCCCGTCGGGTCATACAGGCAAAAGGATCGGACAGATGTCAGAGTAATTCCCGCATCCCTCCGACTTCCCGTAACTTCCGCCGTATAATAAAATCCCCTTTGCGTGAGCTCGCTCAGCCCCTGCAGCTGCCCGGACGGATAGAAAGTGGTTACGCCGTCGTATTTCTTGTATTCCGTAACGGGGCGGATCACCAAATCAAAATAATTCTCCGCACCGCCGCCTTGCTGCCCTCCCGTTACTTCCACCCGGATCCATCCGATGCCGTCCAGATACACTTCCGCCCATGCGTGCGCAAGATCTGCCGTGATATCCGTCCATTCATACGCCGACAACTCGGCAGCATAACCGATCGTATAGCGCGCAGGGATCCCCAACGCGCGGTACAACATGACCGCCGCACTTGCAAAATGCTGACAGATCCCCGACTTATATTGACTGAGAAAACTTACGACGATATCGGCCTGGCCGTCCAGCGATTTGTCATACGCAAGATCATACTCAGCCGCACCTCGGACATATTCCGCCACCAAACCAATCAGCGACTCCGTATCCCCTTCCAGATGCTGTTCCGCAATCACTGAATCGAGAAACTCGCGCGTGGATGCAGGCACCGATAAATAGTTCTGCCGCACATAGGCGGCGTATTGTTTTTCCTGCTGCGCATACGCGCCCAAAGAAGCGGACAGCCATCCGTCTGAAAGAAAGTCATAGGAATAATAATACATTGCGTATTCAAAAGAAGTGTCTCCCGTATAAACGACGTCGTTCCCCTGCACCGCATAATTGAGCAAAGCGGCATCCAGATAATAGGGCAAAAGATAATCGTTGCTGTTGGGTCGGATCTTCATTTCCATACTTGTATATCCCGCATTTTTCAGCGCAATGCCCGTCAGGTAATTCATTCCGAAGCCGCCTGGCAATGTATTTTCATACGCCGCTGCCTGCTCCCAGCCTGCTCCGTTGTAGTCGCCGAAGCTCATCAGGCGCAGATAAACTTTTCCGTCTTCTTCCGCATACACCTGTGCCGCGGGGATATCCGTGTTTTCCGCAACCATTCCGGAGCCTATATTTCCGCCCGCATTCAGATCGGCACCGTCACCTTTTCCGCTTTCCGTTCCGCCTGTTCCACCTGTTCCGCCCGTTCCTCCCGTTCCGCTGCCCCGTACGACAAGTGCCCCCTCCTGCAGCTTGATATCATAATTGAAGGTAAGATCCATGCCATTGTTCTGCAACCGTACTTCCGAGATCGTGTTGGAGCTTTCCCCAACTTCCGTCCGTTCTCCTGAAACAACCACTTGCAGTCTATGCCCTGCTACCGGCTGCGTCGCGGAAACGACTTCCCAATCGCCGCAAACCAAAGGCGTTCCGTCGTAATTTTTTGACGCACTGCCCGAACGGATTGTCAGAGTGCGGGGCGTTACCGTAAGCTCCCCTGTAAAAAAAGTAAAAGCATAGTTAGCCGTTACGTCTTTCTCTCCGTCTTTTATGACAATTTCCGAAACATAATTCTCGCTGATCCCCGCATCCGTCTGCGCGGCCGGCAGAACCACTCTTTCTATACTATGCCCTTCCAATAATCCCGTTTCGGATACGATCTTCCATTGCGGACAGGAAAGCGGCTCACCGTCATACATT
>USSJ01000021.1 GCA_900557285.1 uncultured Clostridia bacterium
TCGTCGATACGGCTCAGCCCGTCAAACCGCTTCTTCCCTTGCCCTTTCTCCTCTTTTACCGATGCCTGCGGACCGCTTTGTTCAAGCGTTACGTTTTGCACCGTAACAGTCTGCCCGTTTTTTCTGTCGTATGCCACCAGTACGATCAGAGCAACGAGTACCGCAAGTAAAATAAGGAACAAAATCACAATGGCGGCAACCGTGCCGGACGCGTAAGACGAAGAACGGAAATACCCCGCCGCCGAAATTCCGAGCAGAAGAACCGCAGCCGCCGCCACACCCAGCAAAATCCAATATTTCTTTTTCAGTTTTGGCAATCGGAAATTTTTCATGGTCTATTCGCCGTCTTTATCCTTATTTCTCTCTTCCTTATTCTTTTCTCCGCATTCAGACTGAAACACTTCCTTGCGGATACGTTTTTTTGCTTTTTTCCACTCCTCACGGAAAAACGAACGGAATACCCGATACTGATGTTCCAATTCGTCAAACTGTTCGCGCCCCGTAAAATCATCCTTTTCCGTCAATGCTCCGCAATCTTTTTTCAGGGAGATCAGTTGCGCTTGTGCAAGCGTTATTTCTTGCTGCAGGCGCGCAGATTCCGTACGACAGCTGCTCAGCTCTTTTTCTGCCGAGGATTTCTCTTTCAACGCTCTTTCCAGCCTGGCGTCCGCTTCTTGCTTTTCTTTTTTCGCCTGCGAACGGATCTCTTGCACCGTATGTGAACAGGATTCCTGCACGGACGCTATCTCTTTCGCACATTCTTCCTGCTTTTTCCGCATTTCTTCTTCATGCGCGGCGTTCAGCCGCTCTGTCTCTGCTTGCGCCCGTTCCGCCTCCGCTTGCAGACGCGCTTCGTACCCTTTGCACAAATTCTCTTTTTCCGCCCGGTATTCCGTTTCCCTCTCAAAAAGCAGGCGTTCACTCTCTTTATGCGCCGAAATCGCCTCCGTACGCTCTTTTTCCGAACGTTCCAGCCGTTTTCTGAGTCCGGGCAGCGCCGAACACTGCGCTTCCAGCTCCTGCGCATGCTTTTCCAAAAGCAAAAGGTACTCCTCCAAGCCTGTACCCGTTTCCGCAACCCGTTTTTTCAGCGCTTGCAGCTTGCTTTGCTCTTTTTGCTGCGCTTCACGCTTTTCCCTTTCCAGCTCCTGCTCCAACCTCGACTGCAAAATATTCTGCTGACCTGTGTTCGCCTTATATGCCAGAAAACTGAATAATTCCGCCGCTTCCGCAAACTCTTGCGCCGTCTTTTCTTCCAACGGAGTCAGGCGGACTTTTTCCTGCTTTGCCGTAAAGCCGTCTTTTTCGTAAGCGGTAATAAAATAATACAGCTGCACGGCGGCTTTGAACTCTTTATTCATCTTCAGGACATTGGTTTCCGTAACGGGCGGTTTGAGTTTGGGCGCCTTTGCGACAAATTCCATCAGCGGCGTCGCAAGATACATCTCCACAGTGCGGATCAACCCGTCGATGCGTTCCAGTTGTTCGCGGCATCCGCTTGATTCCGACAAAAAAGGATCAAACTTCCGCTCTTCTTCGAGATGCAGACGAAAAATTGTCTTACGCCCGCCCTTTTCGATCGTCTTATCCAGGCTCAGCTGTCCCTCATACGTCTGCGTTAATTCTAAAATCCTCGTATAACGCCAGGACAAAAAATCGCGCAGATAACACAAGAGCATATAAAGAAACCTGTTTTCATAAACGGCATAGTCTGTAAGCCTTTCCACCGTGAACAGGCGATCGGGGATCAGTTCTTCTCCTTTCGGCTCTTTTGTCAAAAGATTGCTGTGCTTTGCCAAATGTTCGACCGATTCTCTCGAAACATTCTTTACCTTTTCGATATCGACCACTTCGCCGTTCGAACGAATAAACTGCCTTTCCTGCGCGATCGCCTTGCCGATATGCACCAGACCTTCCTCGATTGCATCGATCCAGTCATTTTCGATCACGCATTCCGTCCGCACGGTCTCCAGGCAGTCTGCCGCCGCGCCTGTCCGCGCGATTTCCTTGACGCGCCTTTCACAATCACGGTTTGTCTGCGTTGTCTTTCTGTATTCGGCAAATGCCCGGAATAAAATATCCGAAACGCTCATACCTTCACCTCAAATCTGCCGCTTTACATATTGCCCGCAAGGCGGCGAACCGCTTCCTTGCACTGCGGCATGCTTTCCTCTCCGAACAGCTCTTCCATGCGCAAACACAGCCTTTCCGCATTGTTCTTCAGATACACGGGATTCTGCATGCCCAGCTTGCGCATCACTTTCTTCGCCAAAATATCGTCCAGCGCTTCCAGTTCCTTTCCTCCGCAGCTCACATACACCGCCACGTACTTTTCGATCTGCCGGCGAATGCGGTTCCCGAATGTTACGCGGAATTTCTCACTCATATATTCGTCCAATTCTTCTAACCTGCGCCTGTTCCGCTCCGTCAGCCCGTATTCTTTTTCCGCTTCCTCTGCAAGCCTCTGAAAGTCTTTGCTGCGGATATGCCGCTCCTTCGCTTCCCCTGCAATAAACTCTTCCGATTTCCGCTCCAGATCCAATACCATCGCTCGGTCATACACTTTATCCGATATCGCAAACGTGCTGTCGTCGTTGTTCGCCGTCCCGATAAACCACATATTCTCAGGCAACTGTATGTGCCCTTCTTCCAGCTGCTCCGGATCATCTTTCAGACTGTCGCTCACCACCGTCAGCTTCCGCTCTTCCGCCTTCGGCAGCTCCAGCAAAGACAAAAATTCCGCAAAATAATATTCCACCCGCGCTATGTTCATTTCGTCCAGCACCGTGATGTACATCTCTTCGCTGTAATTCGCCTCGTACATCTTCTTCAATAAGTCCGTTTCGTTGAACCGCTTCGTGAATTCGTTGTAATACCCGACAAGATCCGTCCGCTCTTTCCACATCGGCTGTACCGGTACCACCGTCGACGGGTTCCCCAAATATTCCCCGAACGCGTATGCCAGCGACGTCTTGCCTGTCCCTGACATCCCCTGCAAAATCAATATATGCGACACCGCCAGCCCCGCTATAAAGCGGCGGATATCCTCTTCTTCATAATATAACTTCAGCCTGCCCGCCGCATATGCGCGGAATTCTTCGCAGATCTCTTGCAGCGTCAGACCTTCCGCATATTCCTTCCGCCGATACGACATCTTTCTCTCGTCGATACGGCTCAGCCCGTCAAACCGCTTCTTCCCTTCCCCTTTCTCCTCTTTTGCCGATGCCTGCGGACGATTATCTTCCTCCGTGCGGATCTGAAGGACTTTCGGCATTCCCTCTTCCCTGCAAGCGAGAGAAAAAACCAGCCATCCGATCACAACCAGCAAAACGATCAGATAAAACGCTATGGCATACCCTGAAAAAAAGATCTGCCCGCAACTGTTGGATGCGGAGCTCGCACCGATCATCACTGAAAATATCATAATTTCGTCCTCAAAGATCTTCGCCTGTAAATCCTTCGAGCATTTTTCTGCATTGCGGACACCCGTCTGCCCCCAGAACGGAAAGCAATTCTTTCAGAAAATCGTCGGACGTTACTCCGTTTTCACGCAAAGCGTCAAACATCGGGGCCAGAATCGTGCAGGAAATCGCCCGATCCAGCGCATTGGCCTGCTCTGCTTTGCAAGCGCAGCAGACAGACGAAAACATCTCAAGCCGCAGCCAGTCTTTATTTCCAAGACAGAAAGAAGACATTTTTCCCGCATAATTTTCCAGCGCATCCGCCTTCTTCCAACACATCTCTTCATCCAGGCAGTATTCGCCGTGCGCCAGCGCCGCAAGCTTTTCAAACTGCTCATAACAAACGGCCGCCGCAGGCGCAGGATCCTGCACCTCTTCACATGCGGAGAGCTGAATTTCAACAAAAACGGCAGAAGGTATCCGAACGGAAGAACAATCCGCGTCCGCAAGCATTGCGGCCACGAACCAGACGTTGGATAATGCACCGTCGGAATAAGGAAAACGAACATATCCCTTATATTTTCCTAAAAGCGGATCCAGCCCTTCCGTTCTGACATTGTACCAGGAGCTGAAAAATATCTGATGGCGCCCTTTTAAAGCGGAAAGCATAGTTTTCGTGATACAGCCTTGCGAGTCTTGTTCTTCCGCCGCATCCCTTGCGATCGTTTCCGTACCGAAAAATTCTCCGATCATGCGCAAAAAACGCGGCAAAAGTTCTTTGTTTTCACTCCGTACGACAATCAGACGCGAAGCCGCCATCGCGGCGAGAAAATCCTGTACACTTTGGCCTCGCCAAACAATGCCGCGATCTGAAAAATATTTTTCCGCTTTTTCACAAATTACGGAAAAAGTCAGGTTTCGATCAAAATTTACAAGAACGTCCTCATCATTTTTGAGCGATTCCGGTTCTGACTGCTTCTTTCGGTTCTCTGAAAATGCCCGACTGAACAACGCTTCGTAAGAAGCATCTTCAACGATCTCGGGCGGTACATAGGTACGCACCGTTTCGCTGTTCTCCGTGCGAAAACCTGAAGAAATATTGTTCGCCTGTTTCTTTGCTACGATCAGAAGCACGATCGCCGTAAGCAACATCTGCGGGAAAAAACAAACAAGGATCACCATCAAGGCGTTGTACAATCCGTCATTATAGTACGGCGAACTAACCGCCGCAAAAATAACGGACAGGATCCCCAGAGCTATGGCGGCAAATAAAAAACCAAGACCTACTTTCTTCATTGTAACGCGGTGTTTTGCGACCGGCATTATCCGCACCTGTTCCAGCGTATAATTTCCCGAAAGTATGTTGGATTTTTCCGGAATATAATCGGACAGGCATTCCCCGTCAGAAACAAGCCGCTCGCCCGCCACGTTCACTCGCGTCTGCAGCTTCACATCGCGGACGGATGACGCAACAAAAAGATCATACGCCCCGTCTTCCACGCCCTTTCTGTCGTTTTTCCATACGCGAAGCGGCGCCGTATCGATATAGACGGATATTCTTGCGTATGTTCCCGCGCGCAGGAAAATCTTACGGAAACCGATCAGCTCTTTGCGCGGGCGCACCACTGCCGAATCGATTTTGCCCGCATACAGCTGCACTGTTTCCCATGCGTCGAATTTTCCTGTATTTTTTACGGTAAATTCCGCAAAATTATCCTTTATTTTCAGATCCGAATAACTGAATTTTGTATAACTCAGCCCGAACCCGAACGGATACGGAGGATAGTTTCCCGCCGTATCGTAACTGCGGTAACCGTAAAAGGCACCTGCCTTGATCTTTCCCGCTCGTTTATGGCGCCGCAATTCTTCCGATAATTGATCCGTCCCGCAATAAAGTGCCGATACGAGCCGCCCCGAAGGACAAGTCTTGCCGGATAAAATATTTAAAATTGCCGCGGCGCTTTGCGAACTCTGCCATTCGGCCGACAACAGCGCGGGAATTTTTTCGGCAAAGGAAACATCGACAGAGCTTCCTGCGGGGATGAAAACAATGACATTCGCATTTCGTTTCAAAATCTCATCCAGGAGCGCCAATCTGTTTGCGGGCAGCAATGCTCTTTTTTGATTCGGTTCTTTCTCCAAAAACAAAAGCACTGCATCCGCAGACTGGGCCAGTTTGCACGCTTCCTCGAATGTATCTTTGCCGCTTTCCGACGTAAGGTCATATCCTTCCGAAAAACCGACCGATTGAAAATATTTGTCCTTATTGACAGACTTTTCAAAAGCCTGCCTTCTCTCTTCTTCATGCAATCCGATAAAGGCAAGTTTTTTCGAGCGCATCAGCGGCAGCATGAACTTGTTTTTCAAGAGCACCGCGCTCTCTTCCGCCGCCCTTAGCGCATACTTTTCCCGATCGAAACTTTCACCGTTTTTCCCCTTTGCACCGGCGCATTCCAGTGCCAGGCATATTGCTTGCTCCGCCGCTTTGTCCAGGATCTGCGCCCCGTCCTTTTCCGCCGCGGCACGCAGCATCTCCCGATCGCCGTCAAGCAAAATATTCCCCGCGGAAAGATCCGAACCCTTTTCATCTATAATAAATCCGTTTTTTTCCGCCGCACTGTGCAACAACTTGCTCCAATCCGTATATGACTGGTCTGTATTCGGAAAGTTTTCCCTGTAAACGGTACATTCCCGCTGCGGCTTGCTGTATAACGGGGAAAGGAATACTTCACGCATTTGAGAAAGAGGGACCTCGTCCGCACCTGATTTCGGCACATAGCCGGAAAAACAAGGGATCATTCCCGCCTTGCGGATACCGCGCGCAAAAGACTCCGCCGCCGCGCCGCAAACATACGGATCTTCCGAAATCCCCTCCCGGTAAGGATTGTCTTTGACACCCATGTTTTTCAGGCAAAACAACCCCTTCTTTTCTGTCTTTGACGCGAGATCCTGCATTATATCGGACGCAAGCTCCGTATCCCACGTCTGCACAAGAGCGGGAACGGCGGGATAAACCCCACCGTTTTCCGTTGCAAAATCGTAAAAATCCACGCGCGGGATCCCGATCTGTTCCGCCCACGGCTCCGCAGCCGCGTTGAGCGAAGCCGCCAGGGCAAGTTTTTCTTCTTTATCCAGTTTTTTTACGATCTCTTCCTGTTTCTGCATACTTTTTTCAATCCTCATTTCCCGCTTTTCAAACCATGCTTTCTTTTTTCACCGTCGACAAATTTTCACCCTGTTCCAAAGACGTATAGATATTTTCGGCGTATTGCGCGACTCCGCCGTACCCGCTGCTCCCCTTGGCAAGCGTCAGCCCGCTCAGATTGTAAACGGTCCGCAACTCTGTACATCCTGCAAACGCAAGTTCTCCGATCGATCTGAGCGTTTTGGGCAAAACGACCTTTTGCAGGCCGCTTTGATAAAACGCCCCTTCCCGTATTTCCGTAATACCCTGCGGAATCGTGATTTCCGCAAGGGCACTGCAATTGCTGAAAACATAATCCGGCAAAACAGTCAGAACGTTGCCTGTAAATTCGATCTTTTCCAGCATATAACACTCGGAAAACGCGTTTTCCCCCAATGCGGAGACTGCCGCAGGAATCGTGACTTGCGTAAGCAAAGAATCCCTGTAAAACAAATTGTCCGCCACTCTATATTCTTCGATTTTGGAATCATACACAAAAAAATCAGGTAAGGTCAGAACGGTTTCACCCTGCGGGTAACCGATCAGGATCCATTGCGCCCCGAAATAACCGAACGTATACCCCAAAAGGCTTGCTTTGGGAACTGATTCTTCCCCGTTGTTATAAATTTTCAGAACATTTTTCGCTCCTGCATCGGACATATCCAGACTGCTGTTATTAAATATCTCATACAGTCTGTCGCATGCCTGAAAAATTTCAAAACCGACCTCCTGCAAGGACGCGGGAAGCGTGATCTCTGTCAGCTTGTCGCAACCATAAAAAGCATTATCTCCGATACTCATCACCCCTTCCGGAATCTGCACTTCTTCCAGATTATAACACTCGGAAAAAGCATTGTCGCCTACCGTTTGCAGTGTATCGGGTAAATGGATCCTTTTTATCTCGCTGAATCGGTTGAATGCGCCGTCCACAAGCGTTGTTCCGCTTCGCACGGACACTTCTTCCACCAGATTTGTTTCAAGGCCGAAAAAGTAATCAAGCTTTTGCGGCGAAGACAGATTGTCACCGAGATACGGCAATGTACAAATCTGCACTCCCGAGCTTCCCAATATGGATTTTCCGATCGTTTCCGTACAGTCGGGAATATGGATCTCCGTCAATGAAGTGCAATAAAACCATGCATTTTCCCCGATTTCCCGCAGGACCGTATTCTCTGTCAGATCAAACTCCGCAAGCTGTTCGCAATACTGAAAAGCGGCATTTCCGATACGCTCCAGCTCGGAAGCATCAAAGAAAGAAATCCTTGTAAACCCAAAAGCCGAAGCCCCTACTTCCCGAACAGACGGGATATCCAGTTCGGTAAGCTGCGAACAGCCGTTAAACGCGTTATCCCCGATCACCGGATCATCCAGATGACCGATCGTTAACTTACTGAGATTCATGCCGCTGCAAAATCTTTCCGGGATCTGCGGCATGCTTCCGACTTCCAGTTCACCTGTAATCTGACAATTCTGAAACAGTTTGTTGATCGTACTTTCTCCGTCCAGGCTCTTGATTTTCATATCTTTTATAGAGCATTGAAAGAACAGAGAAGCAAAATCATCCAAAAAAACGATCTCCTGATCGATGATCACCGTTTCAAGATTATCACAGTAGGAAAATACATTTTCCGAAACATCTAAAGGCACGTCTGCATTGACCAACTGAATCGTTGCAAGCTCATCACATTCATGAAAAGAACATCTTCCGAGAAATTCAATTGCTGACAATTCCACCCTTTCCAAAGACCTGCAATAATTAAATGCGTAATCTCCGATGTATGTAAGACGATCGGAAACCACTTCTTTTAAGTTCTGACAATATCTGAACGCCTGTTCTCCGATTTTCGTTACATTTTCAAAATTCACCGACTGCAGTTTGCTGCAATTTTCGAAAGCATCGGTTTTGATCGTAACCGTTCCCTTAAAAGTAACCGATTTCAAAGTATCACATCCGCTGAACGCATCGTTGTTGACACTCGTTACGGGATGCCCGTCAATTTCCGCCTCAATCGTAACATTTACCGGCCGTCCCCAATACCCGGAAACAACGAGCTCGCTCCCTTCGCTTTTATTGCCGTCTGCAAAAGAATATCTGACGCCGTTTCTGAGAAAACTGTTTTTATCTTCCCCAAACGTTGCCGCCTGCCACGCCATGAATACCATCACGCAGCACAACAATAAAAACGTGACAAGGCTGACCCAAATCGGATAGACCGGTCTGCGGACGCGAACTTCCGTGATCTCCGGCGTTTTATTTTCTTTCCCCGAAACGGGCACTCCCGGAATTCTGCGCGGCGCAACGTCATACTCCATCGTTACGCCGTCTTCGTGCGGTACATACGCAAAATTTCCATACCTCGCACGGTTGATCTGTACGCGAAAATCCACACAATCTGCGGGCATTCCGATCTTTACATCCAAAACAAACGAGGTCTGTCCCGCCTTCCGCAGTTTGCCCACGGGAAAACGCCTCTCTCCTGTCCTTGTGCCGCGGGCGTCGTAAAATACGACCGTAAAATCCAGGCCCGTCAATGTTTCCTTCCGCAAATTATGCCACTTTAAAAGCAGATATTTCTTTCCCTGCTCCATAAAAATTACATAACTTTCCGTTTGCAAAAGAGGATCGCTCTGCAAAAAAGCGTATTCACCTTTGGAAATAATGTCAATTTCCTGCATTCTTCTTCCCCTTTTTCACAATTTTCGGATTTTTGATCTTTATCGCTATAAATGTTATGATCAGACTCACAACTATGATGATCCAGCCGAGATTGTAATCATTTGTCATCGCCACTGAATCGACCATGTAACTTTCCGCATAGATGCCTGCAAAAATATTTGCAAGACAAAAACGTATAGCAAAAAAGCCCAGTGCATCCAAAACCGCGCACAAGGCTAAATACAGACAAAACCATTTTCGGGAAAGCCAAAACGGATTTCCCTTTGTTACTTCGATACCGTCCGCCTGATTCACAAAGACCGACGCACAAGTCGTTTGCATGGGCAATTCGATCTCGCCCGTAAAACCCGCGCGCAAAACCTTTTCACGGATATGCAATATGCGAAAAAGCTGACCTCTCTCCCCGAAAAGCAAAACGTCATAGTCAAGGAATCGGATCGCATCCTCGATTTTGCAGATCAGGTATTTCTTTCCGCCGCGCTCCGACAGAATATACTCCTGAACATACTCCCGATATTTCCGATCCGGCTCATAAACCACACTGTTGCCGCAAGAATCCCTTACCCGCTCCAATCCGCGCCCGGGAACTTCCGCAAAATCATTGCGGTACCGCAATATATACCGCGGCAACACAAATATATGCAGAAATACAAAGATTCCGCAAACCACGATAAGTAATAAAATTCCCCCTGCCATTGCACACCTCACGGAAAGCCCTGCATAACCGTTTCAACCATCTGTTTTACGGCATCTCACTGTTCCTTTATATGTGCATATTGTATCATACGGATATAAGATTGTCAATCATTCAACAATTTATTACACATCCGTATAACAGAAAAATACATGCGCGGATCCTGTTGCACGTCATTGCGTTTTCTGACAAACGTCGGTCTTTGTTTGCCGAATTGCAACGCGCTCCATGTACGACAAAAAACAGTCCTTTTTCTCTGATTCAGCCGAGAGCGACATCCAGCACCATCATAACCGCAAACCCGAACATGACTCCCCACGTACCGAGATGAGGGTGCGAAGCAAGATGCGAATCCGGGATAAGATCTTCCGCGACCACAAAGACCATGGCTCCCGCCGCGAAGGCAAGAAACCAGGGCTGCATGACCGTCAATGCCGACGCGAGGAAAAAGCCGACCACGGCAGAAACGGGCTCCACCGCTCCGCTTCCCATTCCGTACAGAAAAGCCTTTGCGCGGCTTTGCGTCGCCGCTTTCATAGGAAGCGCGACCGCCGCCCCTTCCGGAAAATTCTGAACGGCTATG
>USSJ01000022.1 GCA_900557285.1 uncultured Clostridia bacterium
CGCCCCGCTTTTCCGCTTCGCTTTTCCGCTTCGCTTTTCCGCTTCGCATTCGCTCTGCTTTTCCGCTCCGCATTCGCTCCGCTTTACCGCTCCGCATTCGCTTCGCTTTTCCGCTCCGCATTCGCTTCGCTCTTCCGCTCCGCATTCGCTCTGCTTTTCCGCTCCGCATTCGCTCCGCTTTTCCGCTTCGCTTTCGCTCTGCTTTTCCGCTTCGCTTTCGCTCTGCTTTTCCGCTCCGCATTCGCTCCGCACGCCTCTTTTACTGGCGACAAAATTTTTGATAAATTCAAATTTATTACAAATTTATTACAAATTTTACAAGTGTATTATACAACTCTCCCGTACAATGGATAGGGTAGGATTGATACACATAAGAAATAAGTAGTTGAGGAGAGAGGAAATGGATCTTCCGATGTGGTTGATGCTGGCAGGGGAGCCGGTGGCGATGGATTACGTATTGTCGGTGGTATCGCTGTTGGCGGGGCTCGGAGCGTTTTTATTCGGGTTCAAGGTATTGTCGGACAATATTGAGAAGCTGGCGACGAACCGATTGCGCGGCTGGTTTGACAAGACGGGGAAGAGCCGTCTTGCGGGAGTCGGGATCGGGACGGCGGTGACGGCGATCATACAGAGCTCGTCTGCGACGACGGTCATGGTTGTGGGGTTTGTGAATGCAGGGATCATGTCGTTGTTCCAGGCGACGACGGTAATCATGGGCGCGAACATCGGGACGACGATCACGGCGTACATTGCTTCGATGGCGGAGATCCCGCTGATCGAGTTCGTGACGGCGCTCACGTGCGTGGGCATATTCATGAACATGCTGTGCAAGAGTGAAAAGACGAAGACGATCGGACTGATGCTGACGGGGCTGGGGCTTGTCTTTTTGGGGCTGGAATACATGTCGGGCGCGATGAGCATGTACCGCGACAGCACGGCGTTCAAAAGTTTTCTGACGACGGTGGACAATCCGTTCGTACTGCTTCTGATCGGGGCGGTATTTACGGCGATCGTGCAATCGAGCTCGGCGGTGACGTCGCTGGTCATCGTGATGGTGATGCAGGGGCTTGTGATCGGGGACGGCGGAAACGACGTTCTGTTTCTGATTTTGGGGAGCAACATCGGAACGTGTATCACGGCGATATTATCGTCGATCGGGGCGAACACGAACGCGAAGCGTGCGAGCCTGATCCATCTGATGTTCAACGTATTCGGGGCAGTGATCTTTACGATTTTCCTGCTGTGTTGGCCGGGCTTTATGGACAGTACGCTGAACGCGTGGTTCCCGGGACAGGCGGCGGCAGGGCTGAGGATCGCGCTGTTCCATACGTTTTTCAATGTGGTGTGCACGTGCATATTCCTTCCGATGACCAATTTGTTTGTGAAGATCTCGTGCAAAATTATATCGGATAAAAAAGACAAGAGCCGTCCTGCGGGCGACGCGGTGCTTTTGGACGAACGTTTCATACAGACGCCTGCGGTGGCGGTAGCGCAGGCGAACAAGGCGGCGACGCGCATGGCGGAGCTTGCGATGCAGTCCTTAAAGACGGCGTTTGACGGATTTGTGGCAGGGGACGAGACGAAAAAGGAGCAGGTAGACGAGCTGAATGCGCGCGTATCGGACATGGAAAAGCGGATCGTGGCGTATCTGATCAAGATCTCCGCATCCGATCTTTCGCTGAACGACGAGCGGCTGATCTCCTCCATCCACCACGCGACGAGCGACATTATCCGTATCAGCGAACTGGCGGACAACATCACAAAATATACGCGCAACTGCAAGCGCGACGGCATCGAGTTTTCGCAGGGAGTCATCAAGAGTTTGCAGGATATGTACGCAAAAATTCAGGATCTGTACGGAAAAACGCTGGACGTATTCGATAAAAAGGACATCACGGCGATCAAGGCGGTGGACGCGGTGGAAGATACCGTCGACGCCGCGCGCAAAGAGATGATCAAGGATCATATCCGCAGGCTGAACGAAGGAAAGTGCAAACCCGCGTCCAGCAGCGTGTTTATCAACCTGGTCGGCAATCTCGAGCGTGCCGCCGACCACCTCACATACGTTGCGCACGCGTTCGACTGACGCGGCAAGCCGCGCGTCGGCAAAAACCTCGCGCTTTTTGACAAAACAGCGGTTGCGTTCGCACCTGTCGGCAAGTAAAATGCCGTTTCTTTGTAAAAATTTGTGCGGCGGCAGAGTGTAATAACAGGGGGCAATGCGATTGATATCGCATTGCCCCCGTAAAATACACGGCAATCTTGCAGCGTTTGGCAACCCCGCAGCGCATGGCAACTTCGCGGCGTTTGGCAACCCCGCAGCGCGTGGCAACCCCGCGGCGTGTGGCAACCCCGCGGCGTGCGGCAACCTCGCGGCGTGTCAACTCCGCAGCGCGTGGCAACCTCGCGGCGTTTGGCAACCTCGCAGCGCGTGGCAACCCCGCAGCGTTTGGCAACCCCACAACGTTGGGCAACCCCACAACGTGCGGCAACCTTACGGCGGAAGGCGGAAAGGGCGGATATTTTATAGTAAAGTGTCAAAAAAAGCGAAAAAAAGAAACGTTCTTGCCTTTTTGGGGAAAGTGTGTTATAATGCAGGAAAAAAATAGCCTTGGCGCGAAGCGCCGCGGAACAGGAGAGGGCTGTGGAGAAGAAAGTATATCTTTTGGAAGACGACGCGAACATCGGAGAGCTGGTCAAATGCGCGTTGGAGATGTCGAATATACAGATCGAGTGTTATGAAACGGTGGCGTCGTTTATGGCGGCGGTGGAGAAGAGCGCGCCTGCGGCGGCGCTTCTGGACATCATGCTTCCGGACGGAAACGGGTTGGACGTACTGGCGAAATTGAAGCAAAAATACCCGTCGATGGGTGTGATCATGCTCTCGGCGCTGGGGCAGGAAACGGACAAAGTGCGCGGGCTGAACCTGGGGGCGGACGATTATATCAGCAAGCCGTTCGGGGTATTGGAGCTGACGGCGCGGGTGAACGCGCTGCTGCGGAGATCGGGCGGCACGGCGTCGCTGGTGCGCGGGAACCTGTCGTTGGACGAAGAGACGATGACGGCGACTTTGCGTGGGGTCAAACTGGAACTGAACAACAAAGAATTCAACCTTTTGAAGTACCTGATGCAGAAGGAAGGGAAAGCGCTCACGCGCGAAAACATCCTGAATGCGGTGTGGGGGTACGACGAAGGCGAAACGCGCACGGTGGACAATCATGTGGCGCGGCTTCGCAAGCTGGGCATCGATTACATAGAGACGGTATTCGGAGTCGGATACAAATTTGTGTACAGGGAATAAAAAGTGCGGAAAAGGATCTTATTGGTAACGCTGCTGGTGTCGGTCGTGGGGATCGTGGTGCTGTCCATATTATATTCGGCAGTTTTTTACGATCAGTCGGTGGAAAAGACATACGCGCAGCTGAAAGTCTATATGAACGTGTATTCGGAGGAATTCCGTTCGGCGGAGTATTCGGAGCGGACGGCGCAGGCGCTTTCGGAGCAGCTGGAAGGGGCGCGGGTAACGTTTTTGCTGCGCGACGGGACGGTGATCGCGGATACGGCGGCGAACGGGGCTTTGGAAAACCATCTCGAGCGGGAAGAAGTGCAGGAAGCGCTCAGCGGCGGCGAAGGGTACGCGGTGCGGCAGAGCGCGACGCTGCGGGAGAATCTGGTGTATTATTGCCGCGCGTTCGACGGAAGTTTTCTGTTGCAGGACGGAACGCAGGAAGAGGGCGCGCTCGTGCGCATTTCGGTGAAAGCGGATTCGGGCTTTGCGATCTTTGCGGATGCGCTTCCGACGATGATATGGTTTCTGATCGTGGACATCATGTGCTGTCTGTTTGTGGCGTGGCTGGCGACGTCGTTCATTTTGCGGCCGGTGGAGAAGCTGACGCTGGAAGCGGCGCACGGCGGCGGAAAGGAAGTGCAGACGGAATATGCAGAGCTGAAACCGATCGCGAAGATGATGAACGACATGAATGCGGATCTTCACGAAAAAGTGGAGAAAATGAAGGAAGACAGCCGCATCGAAAAGCTGATCTTAAACAGCATGGAACACGGCATCGTGCTGTTTCGGGATTCTGCGGACGTTATTCTGATCAACCGCACGGCGCGGCGGCTTTTGGATTATGAAAAGAACGAACCCATTCCCTGTTTTGTAAACGATCGGGAGATCGCGGCGATTCTGGAGAGCGGCGAAAACGCGGCGGTGGTACGAAAAATCGGCGGACGGTATTACAGTTTCCGGTTCACGTTCAATGAAAAGATGCGTGTGCTTCTGATCACGGACGTGACGGAAACGACGCAGGCGGCGCAGTCGAAGAACGATTTTATTGCAAACGTGACGCATGAAATGAACACGCCGCTGACGAGCATCCGCGGATTTGCGGAACTGATCGCGGCGGGGGCGATGCCGCCCGAAAAGCTGGAAGGGGTGGCGAATACGATCATCAAACAGAGCGACCGTTTAGCGAATCTGATCCGAAGCATCATCAATTTTTCGGCGATCGATTCGGACGAGCTTCCCGATTACGAAGTGGATCTGTCCGAACTGGTGCATGAGGCGGTATCCTCGTTCGAGCCGAAGATCGCGCAGAAAGGTATCGCGCTGACGCTCAGCGCGGATGCGGGCGTAAAGGTGATGAGCAGGCGCGAACGGCTGCTGGAGATCGTCAACAATCTTGTGAGCAACGCGATCCGCTACAATAAGGAGAACGGCACGCTCACGGTAACGCTGACGGGCGGCGAAACGCCGGTGCTGTGCGTTTCGGATACGGGCATCGGGCTTTCGGAAGAGGATAAGACGCGCATTTTCGACCGTTTCTATACGGTAGACAAATCGCATAACGGCGCGGGCGGCGGCTTCGGGCTGGGTCTTGCGATCGTGAAAAAACTCTGCCGCCGCGCGGGTTGGAAACTTTCGGTGGAGAGCGAATTGGGCAAAGGCACCGCGTTCCGCATCGAATTTTGCAGCGATCCGAATAAAAAAACTTCCTGAATCTGCGCTCTGCGTACTTATCCGTGCGCAAAGAAAGTAGCGTAAACACGGACGGGAAAGATAAACGAAGCACAAATGCGGATGACAGAAACACGGACCAAAGGCAACAAGCGCAGTGGAAACTGATATCTTTTTTGCGCGCCCCGATCGACCGCAATATACCGATCTCTTTCGTGCGCTCCACCACCGAAACATACGTAATCACCCCGATCATGACAGTCGAAACCACCAGCGAAATTCCCGTGAACGCTATCAGAACATAGGTGATCGCATCGAGGATCGTCTGCATCAGCCCCATCAGCACGCCCACCGTATCCGTGTATTTGACTTCCGTCGGGCCGTCGTACCCGTCATAGTTCCCGTTCGAATTATAATACGACTCCCTGGCTGCATTCACCGATTCGTTCCATTGATCAAGATAAGCGAGAACCGAATCTTTCGTATCAAAATCCCGCGCATAAATCTGGACGGAATTGGGAGTCATATTCCCTCCCAACGTGCGCACAAGCTCCGCCGCGCTCGCAACGCTCTCTTTGGAAAAAACGCGCTCTGCCTGCACCGGCATTCCCGTCGCATTGCCCATCAACAAATTAAACAGCGGAACGTATCCGGCAAGAGCATCGATGTCCGCCGAAGGATTCGCATTCAGATACTGCACGATGTCCGTATCCGCATTCCGCTCCATATATTCCTGCAATAACTGTTCCGTCAGATTCAAGCCCTCGCCCAGACATCCGTATGTCAGGCCGTCCTTCAACCGCAAAATTCCGACAACTTTGATTTCCGTACCCTTGCCCGACGGCTTTTGCGAGAGCTCGTGATATGCATTGAAATCGTAACGGTAAGCGCCCCCGTCCGTTTTCGTAAACACCTCGTCGTTGTCATACAATGTAAACGTCTTATTCAGAATTTCATCGAAGGGGATCTCCATGATTTCGTCACCTTCCAATCCGCTCTGAAACAATCCCAAAAAATTCTCTTCATCCAAATATCCGAGCTGCGCCATCGTCAGATCGATCACATCATTGCTCGACCCTACCACCAACACCGCTTCATCCGAAGCATCGGGGAATTCACCGAATACATCATACTGCGAAAGAATATATTCCCCGTAATCTTCATCCGTCACATCCCCCGTTCCGGGCATAAAATTCACGACGTCCGTAAAATAATCCACAAACCGCGTGAGCGATCCGTACTGCGTTTGCGTACTGGTCAGAATCGTCGTGTAATAATTGCGCAATTCAGCCAGGGAAATATGGTAATCATAATATGCAGGCTCGCCCAGCCCCATCCCGGAGCTTACCGTCGTGGACCCGACCCGAAGATCCGTAAACAGATTCCGCGTCAGAGAAACGCCGTATCCGTATGTGATCGCATTGTAATAATCCTGCGGCATTGCGTCGACATATTCGAGATAATTTACTTTCTGCCCCGCTATGTCGGCAACATTGTCCGCACTCAGATCGTTCGAGGTCGTCATCCCTTGCGCCAACTGCGTCAAAAAAGAATTTATGTAGACCTTATCTTCGATCTTCTCTCCGATATCCAGTTTCGTTCCGCCGCCCATAAAACTCGTCATCGCCTGCGTCAGATCGAGCGACGTCTCATTGATCTCGATCGGATAATACGACAGCATATCCTCTTCCGTCTTGCGGATATAATTATTGAACCCGTTCGAAAGCGCCAGCACTAGGCATACGCTGATGATTCCGATACTGCCCGCAATCGAGGTCACCAACGTCCTGCCTTTTTTGGTCAGAAGATTCCGCCCGCTCAGGCGCAGCGCCGTAAGGAAGCTCATGCTCGTTTTTGCTTTCTTCTTTGCTTTGGAACTTTTTGCTTCTTCCTTGCACGGATTGTTTTTCTCAGCCGCAACCGTTTCCTCTTTCGCCTGTTCCTCTTCCGTGAACGGATTGGAATCGGAAATCACCGTTCCGTCTTTCAGTTCGACGATACGGGAGGAATATTGCCGCGCCAGCTCCGGATTGTGCGTGACCATGATCACCAGCCGCTCCCCTGCGATCTCTTTGATCAGATCCATGATCTGAACGCTGGTTTTAGTATCCAACGCCCCCGTAGGCTCATCCGCAAGCAGGATCTCCGGATTGTTCACAAGCGCCCGCGCGATCGCAACCCTCTGCATCTGCCCGCCCGAAAGCTGGTTCGGCTTCTTGTTCAGCTCTGCACCCAGCCCCACTCGCTGCAGCGCTTCCGTCGCCCGCAAACGCCGTTCCTGCACCGATACGCCCGACAACGTGAGCGCCAGCTCTACATTCCCGAGCACCGTCTGGTGCGGTATCAGATTATACGACTGGAACACAAATCCGATACTGTGATTCCGATACGCATCCCAATCTCCGTCTTTATAATGCTTCGTCGAAACGCCCTTGATCACAAGATCGCCCGAAGTATATTTGTCCAGCCCGCCTACAATGTTCAGCAGCGTCGTCTTGCCGCATCCCGATGCCCCCAGAATGGAAACAAACTCTTTCTTCCGAAAACTAAGACTGATTCCCTTCAAAGCATGAACAACAGAATCTGCTACCTTATAGTCCTTCGTGATTCTGTCCAATTTCAATATCGCCTGCGCCATAACCTTATTCTCCTGATTCTACTTTATCGCCCGCTCTCCGCCTCTTTTATGCGTTTTGCGCTTGTTTCGGCATTTCCTGCAAAACCTCGCCGCATGCATCTAAAAACTCATTCGCCTTCGTCAGAAAATCACCGATCTTGTCCTCACCCAGCCGTTCCATAATCTTCTGCACAAAAAGATTGACCCGCTCTTTCATCTGATTGTAAATATCCAAAGCCTTTTCACTCAGCTCAATATAGGCAATCTTACGATCTTTCACGTCCGGAACCCGACAGACAATCTCACGCGTCTCCAATTTGTTCACCATCTGCGATACCGCCGATCGCGTGATCCCCAAACTCTTCGCCAATCGGCTCGATATCAGCCGCCTGCCCGATTCCTTCGCCGCTATGATTTCCCGCACCATCTGCATTTCTGTATTGTTTAAACTCAATTTATCGTCAATAATTTTGACCTCTTCCATCCTCTTATTTATACGGTACATCTCCCGCAAAAAAACACTCGCTTCCATTTTTTCCTCCTTCTTAAGTTAAGTTCTTAATTGTTAAATATTTTAGCCAACTCCTTAACAAAAGTCAACCGCACAAGCAGCTTCTCTAAATAATTTCATCACAATATCATTTTTTCACCGGATTTTAATATCAGTCGCTCTCTGCGGCTGCCCTCTTTATTCAAAAATTTTTGTCTGTACAGAATTTTTACCCGATATAGGCAAACCAGTCCGATTTAAAGAATGCTTTTTGTTCCCAACGCGGCGCACGATACCCGACGGATATTTTTTCGATGGCGCCATGCGTCCCGGATGAGCTTCCGACGCCGACCGTTTTATAAAAAGCAGGCGGCGGAAAATTTTTGTTTTCCGCCGCCTGCTTTTTACCAATCCTGCTTCTTCAGCGACTGGCTCTTAACATCGTCGTAATATTCAAAATATTTTTCTTTGAACGTCTTTTTACCTTCCTGCTGCTGCAACAAATTCTGCAGTTCTTCCGGAGTAAAATCGGAAAAATCCGCTTCCCCGTCGTAGGAAGAAAAAAATTTGTACAGATCTGCTTCCGACATCCTTTTTCTCCTTGCCTATTTCTTTTCTCTGCGGTAAAGATACATGGTAGTTCCCGCCGCGTCCGTCCCGATACTGTATTTTTTAAGATACGGTGTCAGTTTTTCCATCAATTTCTTAAAAGAATTACAACCGAAATTTTTAGGTATAAAATCCGAATACTTCTGTTTCATTTCCGAAGAGATCTGCGCATAAAAAGCTTTGCCGTTGTTATCGATCATACGGTCAATAATATTGTGCAGGTCACTCTTGCGCTTATTGTCAAGGATCTCCGTTTCTGCAGACGGCAACGGCTGCGCCACGGGTTGCGAAGCCTTGAACTTCAAATTCTGAACTTTCTGCACGGCAGGTTTTTGTTCGGTTCCGGAATCAAGGTAAATAAATTCATTGAATGCGTTGACAAAACTTTGATTAACGTTGCGTCCGCCCATTCCGATCACCGTTTTATCGCGTTCTCGCAATTCGCGGACCAATCGAGTATAATCGGAATCTCCTGCCGCAATGCAGAAAACATCCACATCTTTTTCAAAAAGAATGATCAATGCCTGAATAATTAAAGCTATATCAATGGTATTTTTCCGAGGCTGGACCTCAAACTGCCGTACAGCCGTCATGGAATACCGGTTCACCTCTTCCTTCCAACCCTTCACCGACGTTTTCGACCAATCCGCAAATATACGCTTCACTATGATATTCCCGTAATTGGACGCTTCGTCAAAAATCTGCTTTGCATTTCCCGACGATACGTTTTCCGCATCGATCAGAACCGCCACATTATTTACCTTATCCATATCGAATCCCCTTTTTTCATCCCTCGGCCGCTTTGTCGTTTATTTTATTATTATAGCCGATTTGGGAAAACGTGTCAAGCACGGGCCGCAAATCCTTGCAAAACTTTAAATTCAATGGATGTGTGAAAATCTCTTCGCCCCTTGAAAAATATAAGACTCCTTTTTCCCCTATAAAAAATTTTGTTTTTTTTCAAAAACATAGCTGAAAATGATTGAAAAAATTAAAAAAATCCGCTATAATAATAAAGCATTCGGGGATGTAGCTCACCCGGTAGAGCGATACGTTCGCAACGTATAGGTAGTCAGTTCGAGTCTGATCATCTCCACCAACCTTAAACCTAAATTGAACATCTCAGAAAGGGTGTTTGATTTAGGTTTTTTCTTTTTGTACGCAGCAGAACACGATTGCATTTAAAACCAAAAAAGGGCTTTGTAAGACTTGTAACATTTTATTGCAAGCGCGACGAAAACAGAAACAGGCAAAATCCGAAAGAAAAAAAGGATAGAGCGGCGGCGGGGGTGATCGCCAAGCGGTTCAGCGGCGATTGCCTCCCCCCGCCGCCGCGTTTTTCGTTTCGGTTTCCGTTGTTTCTTTGTTATGGGTGATGTGCTTGTCTGCGGCGGGCGTAGCCCGTCGCACTTGTATCAAGACAAGCACACTCCCCATCCT